>CAYOKY010000142.1:0-2785 GCA_964404695.1 Microcaldota archaeon
AAATATCCTTGTGCTTCATCAATAAAAATCTGCCCGCCTTTTATTGATAATAATTCTGGAATTTCAGACCAAAAATATACTTTCCCCAGTTTGTCTTTACTAATCTTTTTCTTTTCTACATATTTAGAAAAATCTAATTTCCAATTAGCATAAACATCATAGCCTTTCAAAAACATATCCAAAGCTTTGTAAGTCATAAACAAAGTTTTTCCTGCCCCGGGTTTACCTGTGATAATAGTTATCATAGTTTTATGGTTTAACTAATGTGATGAATTTAAGCACGAGTGTTATTAAGAACAATGTCATTTCAACGAATAAAACAAGGAGCAGAATCTTGAACAAAGCGAATATCGGAAATATTAGATCTATCTTGGCGAAAGTAGGAATCATAGTTGCAAAAGCATTATTGACCGCTGTTATTACAGAACTGCTTGAACCTGCTTCTGGTAAAAGTGAAAATACTTTGACTAATAGTGTTTCAATAAGATTTAACATAATTTTTATTGGTTATCACTAAATAAGTGAGTAATTCTAAACAATACATATACTGCAAAGATGAGCCAAAGGATTGCCACGATAAATGGTCTTATTTTACTAGCAAAATATTTAACTCTGCTATCGCTTGCCGAGAATATCATAATATCTAAGTTATACTCGCCGTCGCCTGATACAGATTTAAAAGTTATATCCAAATCGTCGTCTTCGGGAGTAGCATAATCACCATTAAACATTTCATAAAATCCGTCATGAAAAGCAAAATAATAATTGAATACAATCTTTGTTCTTAACATTTCAACTAATCGAGGAAAGAAAAAGTCAAATTCATCAGAATTGTAAACGAAATCTAAATCAGAAACATAAATACCGAATGGAAATTGTCTTGTCATTTCGCCGTCATCTATAAGTTGAACAACATAATGAAGTGATTGAGTAGATGAAGCAGTTAAACTTACTTGATAATTCCAAGTGTCTGTCATATCAGATAAATCTTCGTTGTGATAACTTCCATTTAACAAATTTCCCTCCGAATCATATTGTTTGATGTTAAAGTTTAGATTGCTTAATGTAGATGAAGCTGGATAGACAAAACCGAAAGTAAAAAGACTTGAAGTTGAGTCTGCTGGTAAAGTCAAAGCAGTGTCAAAGACTGGTGATTTAATTTTAATGTCATAATCATTATAATAATCAAAATTGAAATACCAATCATCAGGATAACCCTCGATAACTTCTATACCGTCAACTTCGATAAAATCCATTAAGTCATCGTAATCAACACAGTCGCCAGAAACACTGTCAATTTCTCTAGCAATAATTCTATCGGTTAATCCGCTTTTATAGAATTGAGCCGAGAACAATCCGTCAGTACAAGCTGTTGTATATTGAATATCATCAAAACCCAAACAGTCGCTAGTAAAACCTATTCGGTTTGATCCGTCTGTTGGACAAACTCCCTCAATAGTAATCCATGAATCATCAATTACTACTTCATTCATTTCAGGCGATGTTATATGCAAGCCCTCTAAAACATAATTAAACACAATGTCATCATAAAATAAGTGAGTTGCATAACCGTCAGGAATATTAATATACAATCTGTCAGGATAGCTGTAATCCATTTGAACCCAACTTGACCAATCACCGTCTTGATATTTTATTCTTACATTCGTTCCGTCAGATTCCCATTCAATATGCTTATAGTCATAACCAGTTTCAGCAGTGATGTAGGTTGAGCCGTGGCTCGTTTGTAATATAATTCTTAAACTTGATGAAATCTGATGAGTAATTTTAAATGTTTCTGTAGCTTCGGAACTGTCAGTATCGAAATATTTGTATTCAATAGGAGCGACACCATGATTTCGATTGTAGAAAGAACCATAAGTTGCACTTCCGTCTAAGTCTAGGGTTAGATCATTATTAATTCCGTTAGGTTTCCATAAGCTGTTTGGTATAGATACAGATAGAGCTTCTTCGACTTCAATTACCCAGTTTAGACCAGTCCAGTTAGACTCGTTGTCTATTGCGTAGTTATCTGAATATGATTCAAAGTTTTCTTCAAAATCATACGCAAAACAAGGAATGGCGATAAACAAGAACAATAATGATGTAATAAATAATTTTAATTTCATAGTAGTTATAAGCTAGAAGCGGGGGCTTTGCTTTAAGTAGTAGCAAGCCCCCGCATAGTCTATTTCATGAAGCGTCTAGCCAAACGCCATACGAAACCAATTGAGAAGATGATAACACCTACTATCACAATGTTTGCAATATTGGCGGATATTACTCCAACAATATTTTCTTTCATTGTGTCTACCACTGTTGCAGTAGTAGAGGCGACATCAGCATCAACGGCCGCGAAAACATTTGTGCCTGCCAACACTCCACCTGCAATTGCAAGTGATAGGGCTGTTAGCTTTGCTTTGCTTCCAGAAATAAACCCTTTGATTTTAGTAATCATAGTTTTATGGGTTAATTTTTCTTATGAATAATAATAGTACGCCGACTATTGTTCCGATTATTAAACCGAGAACAATCGCTTTAGCAAAGACAGTTCCTATTAGTAAGAAATCATCTAAGTAGCACGAATTGTTTAGTAAAATATATTGAGAACACATACTATTTGCCCGAGATTATTGCTAAGAAAATACTTAAAACTATGAATAGAACAATTGGGAGTACAAGCCCTAAACCTAATCCAGCAAATAAATTGTTTACAAGTCCTGCCATAGAATTAGGATTTAAAAATAATTAAAAGGATTATTAACGATAACAGTCCAAAAACAACTGC
>CAYOKY010000143.1:0-2763 GCA_964404695.1 Microcaldota archaeon
ACTCTATGCAGCTTTCCTGCTTCCAACATTTTTTTATAAGTGCGAGCAATACAGGAAAATCTTTTGATTGATACACCTATGTATTCACTTGCTTCTGTTATTTTATAGATTTCCATTCCAAATCCTTAAACTTTGTTCTATTCTATTTTTAGATACGTGTCTTTTCCTTAAAAATTCTTCAAATGTCATTTTCTTAAATAAATGTACTTGATTACAATAAGCACTAATATCTATATAAAATTCATTGTTTCTGCTATTCCAACATTGAATATCACGCATAATATAGGCCAAGCATTTATGTTCTTTAAGAAAGACAATCCTCCTCATTGTTTCAGTTAGTGGCATATCGGGGTGAATATACACAAAAAATTTCAAACTCCAAGTTTTAGCCCAATTCAAAAGAAGTAATTTATTTTCGATTACTTTTCTGTGTGACCATGAATCAAACGCAAAAATATACTCATGTAAATAATTAAGTTCAGAAAGTAATTTTGAATTTTCACCGTCTATTAATCTAACATCAAGCCCTTGATTAAACTGACATTTTATTTTTTTATCGACTAATTCTCGTAATACAGATTTATGATCTGGATAAGCCAGTATATTATTATCAAGGAATTTAACTTTTTTATGTTTAACTATTCTATCTATTTCAGAAACTTTATGAATATAACCTTCTTTTAAGGGGACTATACAAAACAAACATTTCCTTATGCACCCTCTTGTAATGAATCCATACGAAGTGTCTGTGCCTGGGTATAATGAATAGTCTAAATCGCAGCTTTCAATTTCTGGTGGGAGTGTTGTTACCAAATCAACACCTGTTCCACCAAAAATTATATTTTCTCCTATGATAAATTCTTTATTCCCCTCAAACACCACTGAACAGTATGTTTTTTCAAAATCCAACAGAGCATAATGCAATACCTTTTTTCTATTTGGGTAATATGGCAAATTGCATTTTTGCAATGACACATAATCCCCCTTTTCCTTATGCCACTTACTTATTTTCATAAGTGGTATATTTGGGATAACAGAATCAGCGTCAATCAATAGCACCTTCATTTTTTAACTCCTGTTTCTTTCAACTCTCATCCCGCTCCATAGCAAGATGCTTACTGTTACTCTTTTCGCTGTAATTTAAGCTCGTTATCATTTTCAAACGCGCTGAAAGTAACGCCAAATATTTTACACATTCCTAAAAGAGCATTAACCGTAGGATCATTACGCCCTTTCTCCCAGTTTCTAATTGTCTGAGCTGTCACGTTTAACTGGTCCCCTAGTTCAACTATGCTAAGGTCCTTGCTCACCCGTAGTAGCTTGATTGTGTTGCCAATTCTATTTGTCGCCATTTGCTACTCCTTTCGCCGAGCTATTCACCCGGCTATATAATCGCTGTCTAGTAAGTGCGGTAGCCTTCCTTTTGCTCAAACGCTTTTCTTTCACGCACGATTTCTTCTAAATTAGGCTTGCAACCTAAATATTTAATTTCTTTAACCCTTACATTCAGGTAATCGGCGGCAAAAATAAAGTTTTTATTTGTGTCATTATCAACAATTATATATATTACCATAGAGTTTTCATATATAACAAAATGATAACAGCGAAAGCCATCAACCTTTTCTAACTTGTGATGTTTTAACAATCTATCAAGTTTTGCTTGAAAATCTTGTTTTTGATATTCTTCGACAAGATTCTCTAGGGTTTTATTAATGTCTCCCAAATACGTTCCGTCGTTATTCAAAAAAGTATCATGCTCATCATAAAAATATTGCTCTAAGTCATCTATTAATTCCGCTGCACCTCTCATCAAGTCTCTGTGTTCCCACGTTGTAACTAATTCTTGTTTACTCATGCTTAATCCTTTTTCTTGTATGCTTCACAGGCTGAAACCATCTGTTTTTCATCAAGCCTTTCCCGTAGGTAGTTGCAAAATAAAAAAGCTTTGTTCTTACCCTTTATTGTCATTTTTATTCGCCCTGCATTTTTACACGCAAAACAAAGTGATGTTGTTCTTACATCAACGGCATTATAGCCTCAGCCGCCTGGAATTTTTTCAAATAGCAATCCATTCCATCAAAAAAATGTTTATATATGCCAACAATTACACCATCAACAATAACATCGGTTTCCCAATCCCGGCTATGATATCCTTGTTTTGTGGTTCTTTCTTTAGATTCTTCATGCTTGCATACTACGAATTCACTTCTTGCTTTAAATCTATTTACAAGAATAACTTTGTCATTTTCCATTATTACTCCTCTCTAAAGTTTTTTGCACCAATCCAAAAGCACACTCAGGACACGGCATAGGCTTTATCAACCCCATTAATAAACTACCAGCGTTTTATATCGGTAAATTTTGCCAGACTGTCCATGGCTCTTGTTCTTTCGTATCTGCTACCAAGCCACAGCCAAGGCAAGTTTTGCATTGCTTCACATCCATAACGTCATCCTTTTGCATAAAAAATTAATTCTTGTTTAAGTTTTCACTATATTATAACAAATACATTTGGCAATTGCAAACTTTATTTTTGTTTTCCTAAGTATGATTTTGCTTTTATTCCAGACATTTATATATATAATTTACCAAATTTATGCACTATATACGGCCCCAAAAACCGCCGCAAAAACTTGGTACTTTTTAGCAGGAAAACCACTCCAATTTTCACTAAGTTTATACACAGTTTTTCCTAGTATTTTTATAATACTTTCAAGCTTCAATTTGTAGTTAGGGTAGCCTAACATATTATCTACTATTGCA
>CAYOKY010000144.1:0-2637 GCA_964404695.1 Microcaldota archaeon
GAAATGGGAGTTGATTCGCTTAAGAGCCTTATTGTAAAGTGGAGTGGGGAAGGCAAGAGAGAAGAGGCAGAGAACGTAGCACACTTTTTAAGACGCAAATTTGATATGGCCTTAGAACAATCCGAGTCATGGGAACCTAACATCAATAAAAAATATTCTTTTTACAAACATGCTTTGGCGGAAAGAATCGCAGACATTTCTCATCTGTTTGCTTATGATGATGAATGGATTGAGCAGAAAAAGGAAAACAAAACCAGGGAAAATTTAGGGTTTGTTTTTCAGGCTATATCCTCTAAAACGGCACTGGAGGTAATGGAACTGTTTTACATTCTTTCCCAGTCCCAGAATATAATTGAAACAGAACGGAAAAATCTGAGCAAAATGTTTGATGAAGTTTTGTTTTCAAGGCATAGCCTATTTATGGATGAGGGATTTCCCGGAGAAGATGGCCTGGTGAAATTTGGCTTAGAAAAATGGAGAGAACAACTTCCAGAAATGATAAAAAACGGTGATTATCATAAAGTTCAACTTATACTTAACAAGGAAACTGGAAACAACTTAAAACAATTTAATAAAGCACTGCTCGACTTTATACAAAATCCTGAAGTGGACGAAGAGAAAAAGTTTGAATTGTGCAAAAAGCTGGCCGGTTCTTTAGCACTGGGAAGGAGTAAGCTTGCTTTAGTGGTATTTGAAAAATTGATTGAGCATAAGGAGATTCGATTTGCAGTTGATCTTATTAAAGTTAACAAGGGATTTGTAAGCTCTGTAAAGCGGATTGATATTTTTAAGAAAATAATTCTTGATGAGAATTCTTCCAAGGAACAAATAAAAGAAGCGCTATCTGCATTGATACACCATTCAGGCAAACTGGATTTTAATGTGCATAGAAAAAGGATTATTTCTGCTCTACGTGAAATATTATTGTCTGAAAACTCAAATATAAATCATATAGTGTTTTATGAAGGTTTGTGTGACGTAATCCTTTATGGAGAACATGGCACGGCTAATCATCTTCGCCCTCTTGCAAGGGATATCTGGGAACTTATTGATGAGTTGAAAAAAGAACTGGAAGGAGAAGGTTTTACTGTTGACGAGAAAGATTGTCTTACTAATAGACAAAAGCTTAATATGATGCTTCATCATATTAATACTTATATTCAAGATACACTCCAAGAATGGGGTGAAGAAGAGATGCATGCAATGCAACGTTGTTAATATTTTAATGATGTTATTAATGAATTGATTAAAAGGTGATAAAGATGAATACAAAAGTATTATTTAAAACCAATCATGGTGAGATAGTTATTGAATTGGATAAGGAAATGCCAGTTACCACTAGCAATTTTGTTAAGTTGGTGAATGAAAAGTATTATAACAACACAATTTTTCATAGGATTATTAAGGATTTTATGATTCAGGGCGGTGACCCGACCGGCACTGGTATGGGTGGACCCGGTTATGTAATTCCTGATGAATTTAACGGCAACCAGAAAAATAATCGCGGAACGATTTCAATGGCAAACGCAGGCCCAAACACAGGCGGAAGCCAGTTTTTTATTAACCTTGTTAATAATAATTACCTTGACAGAAAACATGCTGTTTTTGGTAAAGTAGTAAAAGGTATGGACATTGTAGATAAGATTGGGCAAATTGAAAAGGACAGGAACGATAAGCCGTTAGAAGATGTTATGATTAAAACTGCAAGTATTATTGAATAGTTGCAAACAACGTTTCATTATGTTTATAAGTTTTATCCCTTAATATAATCAATACTTAGAGTATTATTTAAGGGATTAATATGAAACATAAACAAGATAAAAAAGCTGTTGACCCGCAAAAGTCACAATTGAAAGATAATATTAAACAACATAAGAAGAAACGTCAGGAACTTACAAATAAGTTTGGCCCAGGAATGGTTGAATTAGCTTCAAATATTAAGTTTACCAATAAAGAAATAAGGGAAATGTTAATTTCCTGGGTAAAGCAGGGATTAACCAAAGAAGAAATGGTAGAGAAACAAAAGCAGTTGCTTGATCGTTATCAGAACAGTATGGGATCCTCAATTAGCAAGTACAATAAACGTTTACAGCGATACTGACCGAATTTTTTATACTGCCTTGTGCATTGCAGATATAGATGATGTTAGAAAAGGAATAAAATCTCTGTTAGAAAGAATTCCAGAAGCGCATGAATGGACAACTGGAGAAGAACCCAGCAAAACTGATTTAAGGTCTGCTAAGCTCCATTATGAACGTAGAAAGAAAAAACCTAAGGATTTTTATGATACTTGTCATTGGCATATAAACGATTTGCATCGAGCTCTTATGGATACAGAATTAGATAAAGTAGTGGAAGAATTGTCAACTGTATAAATTACAGTTCATATAATTCTAGTTCAATTCCATCAGGATCGCGCAGGAAACAATATGTGCATGTAGTTCCTTTGATTGGTTCATCAATATCAATACCTTTATTTTTCAGCTCTTTATATTTTTCGTTTAAATTGTCAGTTTCAATTGTAATATGCCTGATTCCCAGTTTCAATTCACGTGAAATGGGTTTCGCTTTACTGTTTTGAAATATTTCAAGTCCTATGTTGTCTGATTGGAGAAGTACGATGTCAGTTTCATATCC
>CAYOKY010000145.1:0-2607 GCA_964404695.1 Microcaldota archaeon
GAAGTAAAAGAGGAGGTTAAACCAGAGGTTAAACCTGAAGAAGTTGAAGTCAATAAAGATAAAGAGCAAATTTCTAATCTTAATACAGCTTTAAAACAAGAGAGAGAAGCTAGAAAAGAGATTGAGAAAAAAGCTACTGATCTTGAAACTCGTGTTCAAGAATCAACTGGAACCATTGAAAAACTTAAACAAGTGTTCACTCCTGAAGAAAAAAAAGAAATTGCTGACGAAACTCAGTACATGACAAAAGAAACTGCTGACACTTACTTCGAACAGAAGTTTGAAGAAAAGCAGAAAAAAATTGATGATGAAAAAAAAGCTGAAACAGTTAAAACTGAAATAGGCGAACTTGAAAAAGAATACGATGGTACAAAAGATAAACCTAAATACGATGATCAAGAAGTCTTGAATTGGCAGAAAGAAAATAACAAATTATATCTTTCTCCAAGAGAAGCGTTTAACTCCATGAAAAAAAATGAAATTATTGAATATGAAGTAAAACAAAGACTTGCTGGAAAAAAAGACGTACAAGAAGTTGAACAACCTGGTGGCGGAGAATCTACTCACGAACCAGAAGAAACACTTCCTAAAACTGAAGAAGAAATTCGCAAGGCTGTTATGGAAGAAATTGCTAATCTTAGTAAAGATATTTAAAAAAAACTATGGGACAATCAGTTACTAACCTGGGCGGCGCTGCGATGCGCGTTTACGATAAAGTTGTACACGAACAAGTATTTACAAAAAATGTATTGTACAACAATATTTTAAGAAACACATGGCAATCCGCTAACGGTTCAACTACAAAATACTTCTCAACTCATTACGGTAGAAATATCGGTTCTGCAGCTGGAAGTGAAACATTAACATTACCTACTGCTGGTAATCAAGCATATCTACAAATGAGTGTTGGTATGAAATATAATTTTCATTCAATCTCAGTTACAGATGTTGCTATTCAAGCATCTAAAAAATCTCCAGAATTTTTGGTTAACGCCTTAGAATCTGAATTTAATGGTGCTAAAAATGACATGCAACGTCAATTGTCAAGACAAGGCTATGGTATGGGTACTGGTGTTATCTGTCGTATCAACGATGCTATCGGTGATGCAACAATTACATTAGACTCTCCTTATGCTGGTAAACATCCGACAGATTATTTCTCTGTTGGTGATGCTATCATGGCAGATTCTACTAACGGTAGTGCTACATCTGCGATGTACACAACTGTTACAGCTATTTCAAGTGGTTACATTATGACTGTTACTACTGAATCTGGAATGGCAGACAATGATTATGTTTATTTAGCTCATTATGATGGTGATACTTCACCTAGTGTGTCTAATATAAATGCAGAGGTTATGGGATTACAAGGTTTGATTGATGACGCATCAAATGTATCAACATTTGAAGGTCAATCACGTGCAACCTACAACTGGTGGAACTCTTATGTAGATGATAATTCTACTCAAAGAAGTTTAACAGAAGCTTTAATGCACACAACTTTCTTAGAATCTAAGAAATTTGGTAATCCAAAATATATTTTAACTCATTGGGACTTACTTAGTGCTTATGGTCAACTTTTATCACCAGATAGACGTTATACTGATAAGTTAACTTTGAAAGGTGGTTTCACTGGTCTATCATTTAATGACATTCCTGTCATTGCTGACTATGACTGCCCTTATGATGAAATGTATTTCATTGATCCTTCAACATTATCTGTTGAGGATTTATCTCCAATTTCATTCTTAGATGAAGATGGTTCAAAATTGTTTAGAAGTTCTACACAGCCAATCTGGCAAGGAACTTTGCGTTATTATGCAAACATTGCTAATAAAGCTTGTAATAAATCCGCTGTGCTACGCGATGTAATCAAGTAGATTTAATCTAATTAACTTTAGATATAATATTAATAAGTTTGGAGGAATGTGGTTAGGTCACTTTCCTCCAACTATTAATATATAATTAACCTAACTAATTATATGTTAAGTAAAAACTGTAAAATTTGTGGTAAAAAATTTTATAAATCAAAAAATTATTCTTTAAAAGTTTGGAATACAACACGATTATTTTGTTCTAATAAATGTAAAAGTGTTGCAATGATTGGCAAGAAACAATCAAAAGAACAAATATATAAAAAAACAAAATATCCAAGATTTTTTATTTGTGAAATTTGTGGTAAAAAAATTAAGAATAAAAGAGGTGTACCTTTGTTAAAATTTTGTTCAAGAAAATGCCAGGGTATTAATAGAATAGGAAATACTTTGGGTTTTAAAAAAGGACAAATTCCTTGGAATAAAGGATTACCAGGAAAGTCTGGAAAAGATTGCTATTTTTGGCAAGGTGGTATATATAAAAATCCATATCCAAATAATTGGACTAAATTATTAAAAGAATCAATTAGATTAAGAGATAAACATAAATGTCAATTGTGTAACAAACATCAAGATAATTTTAAAAGAAGATTAGATGTTCATCACATAGATTATAATAAACAAAATTGTAATCCTAAAAATTTAATATCTCTTTGTAGAAGTTGCCATATTAAAACTAATGTTAATAGAAAATATTGGATTAGTTTATTTAATAATTTAGCCTAAGTATTCT
>CAYOKY010000146.1:0-2577 GCA_964404695.1 Microcaldota archaeon
GAGATGTTAGGGTTTGAACAAATTTTCTTAATAACTCTTTTTTCTAAAATTAAATTGTTTTTAATAACAACTGTAATTTTTTTCCTTTTTGTAACTATTAATATTTGGATATCAACAAAATTAGTTGAAAAAAGAAATATTCCTTTCAAATTGAAGTTATTGATCACATCTGTTTTGTCCATTGTACTTGGCATGGGTTTTTCTGCAAAATGGTTTGAAGTTTTACAATACCTTAATCAAACATCATTTAATTTAGTTGATCCTATTTTTATGAAGGATGTTTCGTTTTATATTTTTTCATTACCTTTCTATGAATTTATTTTAGGCTTTTTGATGAGCACAGTAATTATTACAACAATTTTAGTTATATTAAATTATTTAAGTTCATTTATAGATCTCAAACAATTTTTTACTAAACCTAATGTTCCAGAAGGTGAGGTTGCTCCGTCATCTCCCTCTTTTGATTTTAAGATACTGTTTACTAAAAGAAAAGCAATAATTCATTCAGGAATTTTAATCTCTATATTCTTTTTATTATTAGCGGTAAAACATTATCTTGCTAGATTTTCAATAATGTATTCACAGCAAGGGATTGTTGTGGGTGCTGGTTATTCAGATATTGTTGCATATTTACCGATGATAAAAATCATGATGTTTTTAGCTGTTGTTATGGCAGTATTTTTGTTAGTGTGGATATTTTTCATTTCAAAACAACCTAAGATAAGAAAAAGACACATCATTGTTTATGTTATGGCCGTTTATGTTTTATTTGCATTTATTGGGCCTACTGTAATCCCGGGAATCGTACAAGCTTTAAAAGTTTCACCAAACGAAATTAATCTTGAAAACCCGTATATTGAAAATAATATTAAGTTTACTAGAATTGCTTATGGTTTAGGAGATGTTGAAGAAAAAGATTTTGAGGTTAATATGGAATTGACATCTAAAATTTTAGATGAAGCAAAAGAAACCATTGATAATGTTAGAATCTTAGATTGGAGACCGTTAACTAAAACATACAAACAAACTCAAGAGATAAGATTGTATTATGACTTAGCTGGAATTGACATTGATCGATACAATATTGATGGAAAGTATACTCAAGTTATGTTAGCTCCTAGAGAACTAGACCAGAATCAAATTACTGAAAATGCAAAAACTTGGGTGAATTTACATATGGTTTATACTCACGGTTTTGGTGTTGTAATGAGTCCAGTAAATGAAGTTACAAAACAGGGTTTGCCGAATTATTTTATTAAAGATATTCCGCCAATTTATACGGTTGATGAAGATAACTTAAAAATTTCAAAACCTCAAGTATATTATGGAGAAAAAGATAATGGGTTTGTTTTAGTCAATACTGAAACTAAAGAGTTTGATTATCCTAAAGGTGATATTAATGAATATATTCATTATGATGGGAAAGGAGGAATAGTGTTAGATTCTTTCTTAAAGAAATTATTAATGGCTATTAAGTTTAGAGATATTAAAATGTTATTATCTTCGGACATCTCCACAGAAAGTAAAATAATGTTTACTCGGCATATTGCTGAAAGAATATCAAAAGTCACCCCATTTATAGAGTTGGATGAAGATCCTTATTTAGTTATTGATAAAGGTCGTTTATTATGGATAGTTGATGGATATACATCTTCAGGAAATTTTCCTTATTCTGAAAAATATGGAAAAATAAATTATATCAGAAACTCTGTAAAAATTATTGTTGATGCTTATGATGGTTCTATAACATATTATGTTATGAATATTAATGATCCAATTATCCTAACTTATGCCAAGATATTTCCAAAACAGTTCAAATCATTTAAGAATATGCCGGAAAGTGTAAAAGAACATATCAGATATCCTGTTGACTTGTTTAAGATACAATCTCAGATTTATAGTACTTATCACATGGATGATGTTAAAGTCTTTTACAATAAAGAAGACGCATGGCAAATACCTAACGAGGTTTATGGTGTTGGTCAGAAAGTTAAAGTAGATCCTTATTATATTATTATAAAACTTCCTGATGAAGATAAAGAAGAGTTTGTTTTAATGACTTCTTTTACTCCAATAAAAAAGGATAATATGGTTGCTTGGATGGCAGCAAGATCTGATGGGAATAATTATGGGAAGTTAATATTGTATAAATTTCAAAAGGATCAATTAATTTATGGTCCTTTGCAAATTGAAGCAAAGATTGACCAGGATTCTGAAATTTCTCAACAACTAACTTTATGGAGTCAACAAGGTTCTAGAGTAACAAGGGGAAATTTATTGATTATACCTATAAAAAATAGTATTCTTTACATTGAACCATTATATATGCAGGCAGAAACAGGTCAGCTTCCTGAATTAAAACGTGTTTTAGTTTCTGATGGTGAAAGGGTAGTGATGGAAGAGAATTTAGCTCTGGCTTTGGAAGCGTTATTTGGTAAATCTAAAAGAGTCGTTGTTCAAGATTCAAAACAATTTGAGAGTTCATCAACTAATCTTGTTGAAGAAGCACAGGTTTATTATAATTATATTGAAGAATCGATGAGAAAAGGAGATTGGGCAGGTATCGGTGATAATTTT
>CAYOKY010000147.1:0-2572 GCA_964404695.1 Microcaldota archaeon
TCCCCAAGGCAGATGTGTGTTTCCCGGGTCGCACTGCAAATGATAAATTCCTGACTGGTGGAAGGAGCGCAAACCCTGCCCCAGTTTAAGAGCATAAGAATTAAACCATTGTTCCACTATATCTGGTGTGATAATCATTTTTTCCATTCCCCCCAGACTTTGAGTGAGTAGGGAAGAGGCGGTGAATTTCTTTTGAGATTCAGGGTGTGCATTAACATCCAGTATATTACGAATTCGGTAATCCTGATAGCTTGGTACATGCAGAGCTACAAAACCCAGTGTATTTTCTTCATATTCCAGTTTTGGGTATTCTCCCCAAAGTACTGGTTCAGCCACGGGTAGTCCGTTTTCCCAGGCTAGGGAAGTGATGCGGAATTCCCTTTCAGCTTTTTTCGCCAGCATGCCTCCTTTTGGTTTTGGAGGGGATAGGAAGTGTTTTACTTGTCCATTTTCTTCAACCTGACAATAGAACGTAAGAATACGTGGCAGAAAACTTCCCTTTCCAGGGGGAGTTTTTTTTCCTTCAAAATTTCCAGTTCCTTTTATTTTCAGGCAGGTTCCCTCGTTTTTGTTGTTGGGACCTTCCTGTTTCAGATAACCGCTTCTCCCCTGAGTAAAATCAGGTTCTCTTTCCCAGCTGGCCACGGGGAGAATGAGTTCTGGGTTTAGTGGGTTGTGGCAGGCAAAGAAATTTTTATTAATTCCTTTAACCTTTGTTTTCAGTGGAAGTTTTGTTTCTTTTTTGAATAATGAAAATGCCATAATTTAAGTGTGTTAGAAAATATATTTAAATGTTAGTATCGCTAAGCAGTTAAAACCTTTAATTAAATTTTCTCACTAAACAAGTTAATGGGTTAGGTTGTTTAATTAATTAACTTTTTAGTTTACCTTTTTAATTTGTTTTTTTATTAACTTTTTAATCACCTTTTTTACCTTACCTTTTTAAATTCTATCCTCGCATTATACTTATATGTCAAAAAGTTCTAAGTATGATTCAACTAAAGATGTTATTGTTCCTAGTGATACTCTAGAAAGGGTTATTGGTCAGGATAAAGCTGTTCGGTTCGCAAAGATCGCAGCCAAACAAAAAAGACATTTATTATTAGTTGGGCCGCCAGGAACCGGCAAGTCAATGATTGCCCGTGCTATGGCATATTTATTACCTAAACCTAAATATGAAATCTCCGTTGTTAATAATGTTGAAAGCCCTGAACGTCCCATTGTTCAATTCAGAACGATTGACGAGGTTGTAAACAGTGATGAAATTGAAAAACAAGTCGGTAAAATCATGTTGCCTGAGGACGTACCAGTTTTTGTTTCTGAAAGGTTAGGGTTTCGTTGCAGAAGATGCGGTGTGCTTTCATCTGTTGAAGTTCCATCGTGCCCAAAATGCGGTGCAGATAAGTTTAAGGTTAAACCAACTCCTTTTGATGATATGATTGCCTTGCAATCTTATAAAAAACAGGATCGTGTTCATGCATTGTGGAAAAATAAGGATAAGGATCAAACAGTAATTTTTGAAAGGCATGGTGATAAGATTAGAATGTTATCTCCTAATGATCTTAAAATTATAAGCGCTTTGGAAGTTCAGAAAAACCGTAAGGTTATTGTTCCATTTAAACGTTCAACATTTATACAGGCAACCGGCGCGAGTGAAGCTGAAGTTTTAGGGGATGTCAGGCATGATCCTTATGGTTCACATCCTGAAATAGGTACTCCTGCATATAAACGTGTGATCCCCGGAGCAATCCATGAGGCGCACGAAGGTGTTCTTTTTATAGATGAAATTGCTACGCTTGGAGAAATCCAGCGTCATATTTTAACTGCAATGCAGGATAAATATTTTCCTATAACTGGTCATAACCCGACAAGTGCCGGTGCTGCAGTAAGAGTTGATAATGTTCCATGTGATTTCATTTTCGTTGCAGCAACTAATGTTCAACAGTTGCAGGATATTATCCCTCCTCTTCGTTCAAGGATAAGGGGCAATGGTTATGAATTATTGGTTAATACTCACATGCCTAAAACCAAGGAGTCAACAGAACAAATGGTACAGTTTATTGCACAAGAGATTATTAAGGATGGCAGTATTCCTCATGCAACCTCTGAAGCAGTTGATGAAATATTAAAAGTTGCAGAATTGTATGCTAAAAGAGTTGACGATTTTAATGGGTATACACTTCGTTTGCGTGCATTGTCCGGTTTGATTAAACTTTCAGGGGACCTTGCGTTTATGCAAGAAACAGAATTTATTGAACGCAAACATGTTATTGGTGCATTTGAAGATGCTAAAAGTGTAGAAGAACAGTTGACTGATAAATACGGTTCACTTTACAAGGCAAGTTTTAGTGATTTTGGTTATATAAATAAAGAAAAACCTAAGGTTGGCACTGCTTAAACAAGAAATAAATATTTTTGATAACTATTTTCTATACCTATTTTTTAAAATATAAATGAATACTGCAGGAAAATTAAACACAAAGTAAAAAACAAAATGATAATAAAAAGAAAAGAATTAACCTGGTCGTTAATCCTCGCTTTGTGCTTACGCATTTATTTTTGGCTCATATTT
>CAYOKY010000148.1:0-2546 GCA_964404695.1 Microcaldota archaeon
TTTTAATCTTTATTCAGATAACTCACCTAATATTATCCCTGGAAATGTTTCTTTAATATTTGATTGTAGGTGTGCACCTCCTGAGACTTCAGATACAATCTTGAAAAAAATTGAGAGCAAACTTTCAATTTGTGGAAAAGACAAATTTAATTTAGAGATTGTTTACGAACCATTTGAACCTTTTGAATATATTAATGGAGAATTTATGGATGTTGCAGTACAAGTGTATGATACGGTTATGGACAACTATCCAAATAATAATGAAGAAAAATTTAGGTTCTGGGGCGGCATCTCAGATACAAAATATTTCTTAGGAAAAGATATCCAAATAATTGAGTTTGGAGTGGATTCATCAATGATGCACAAACCTGATGAGTTTGTGAGTATTCAGGATTTGGAAAAGGTATATCTGTTTTACAAAGGAGTTATTGAAGAAAACCGCTAGTTTATCCATTCTTGTAATAATCTTTATAAATAATTCCTTCTATTTAGTTTATATATTTTGATTATTTTGCTTTATTTGGCAATAGGCATTTTTAGGCCTTAGTAGCTCAACGGTAGAGCGCCTGTCTAGTAAACAGGAGGTTGGGGGTTCAAGTCCCTCCTAAGGCTAACATTTCTCTTTTCCACCTGGATTTTAATGTTTTAACTGGAAAACCGGAAATCTACTTAAAATAAGTTTATAAACATCTTTTCATTCCTCCAAACTATGAAGAGTATACCTTTTGCAATTTACCGTGCCAACAAGTCCAGTAATGGCTCTGCTATGCAGGTAGATTTTAATGTTGATAAACAAGCAGTGTTTCTGGAATGTGCAAACCAGAAAACCGAAGACCGTTTTGACTGGGGAAATAAGATCACAGTTAAACTTTCAATCACTGATATTAGTAAGTTTTTGGAAGTTCTTGAGAATGTTTCACCGGCGATTAAACTTTTCCATCAGCCGTCAAAAGGTGAATATAAGGTTGCCCAGACCGTGCGCAATGCGGTCATTGATTTTTCAGGTAACCAGTATGGTTATTCTATCCGTGTAAGCCAGCAGACAGTTGACGGGTTAAAGGCTGTCAGTTTAAATGTTTCAAAGAGCGAAGCTATAGTTCTAAGGGTTTTATTTCACAAAGCAATTGTTAGTATGTATGGGTGGTAAAATCAAAATAAATAAAACATAAGAATTCTAGCAGAACAAAAATAATAAAAAGAAAACAAAAATAATAAAACAAAAGTTCAAACAGACAATTTACCCGTAGAACCCAAAATCTTCCATCTTTTTATATCTGGTTTGTTCATTTTTAGCTTTCTTAACTATGTTACCCATTTCCTTTTCCAGGTTTTTAGCTTCCTTGTCAAGTGAATTAGTATCAATATTCGGCTTAATGATTTTGTTCAATATTTTTATTACCATTGAAGCTGCGCCAGGATCGATATACTCCCCTTTAGCTTCTGCAAGTAAGGATATTACTGAATTATTGTTTGACATTCCTTTAGCCAATAACATGGCAGTTACTCCTGTTGTTGCACCTTCCTTAATTATTTCAACTCCAGAGATTTTTGCCAACTCCTTTGAATCTTTTTCATGTGACGCAATGGCATAAACTGTGTCTTGTTGTCCCTTGATAGTAATACTGCCAAGCGATATAATCCTACTAATGTTATTTTTCTTTGTAAACTCATCAATCTTTTCAGATAATTCTATAACTTTGGTTGTTGGCACTACAAATTCAGACAATATAGCAAACAGGTTTTCTTTTTTTGAATAATAGATTCTCATAGGGTAATATGGTTTGTATTTATGGATTGCAACAATGGGTGGAAAATATTTTGAGTAAACATGACCTATTATTTCCATGTTAAGTTTTTGTACAACATAAGATGTTGCAATTGTTCCTACAAGGCCTATTCCGGGCAATCCTTCTAATAAAGTTGCCCCCTTTATGGGTTTAACTTTTTTTGTAATGATAAATTCTATATCGTCTTTCATGGAGATATGAACAATAATAAGATTTATATTTCTTTTCCTATGATTTCTCTCAAGATACTGGAAGATTTTATACCTTTGATTTCTTTGTCAAGTTTCACTGTTTTATAGTTTTCATTTCCAAACATTTCCTGGTCATATCCAAATACTATTACGTTTGGTTTAATCATGTCCAGTGTTTTTTTCTTATCCTTTTTACCGATTATTGCAAGGTCAACATACCTGATTGCCTGGATCATTTCCTGCCTTTGCTTCTGACTGTGCACAGGTTGTTTGCCCTTGATTTTCGTAACATTTTCATCCCTTGCAATTACTACTATTAAAATGTCACCGTACTTTTTTGCATTTTTTAATGTTAGCAGATGACCATAATGAAATATGTCAAAAACCCCACCTGTTACTGCAACTTTTATTTTTTCCCGGTGTTCATCTTTCAGGTAAAACCTGTTATCTTTAATATTGACATATTTGGTCCATTCCTTCTTACAATTAACAATATTATTATCTTGAAATTGCTGGACCATAATATTTTTGATTATGTTTTTCATTTAGACTACACCATAATTTAATG
>CAYOKY010000149.1:0-2546 GCA_964404695.1 Microcaldota archaeon
CTTAAACGATACAAGGAAGATTTCGACAAATCAGAAAATCCATTACGATTACTTTGTGAAATTTGGAGAAGGGAATAAATAGAAATTTATGACTATTTAAAGGCAAAGGGAATAAATCCATTAATATATGAATGCGGCGACGATAAATCACTTGAAATAATATTAAAGAAATTTGGTATTAGCGATATTACACGGCACGATCAATTAAAATGCTGGAATGGGATTAGGTTTTAATATGAAAGCACAATGTCTATGGTTAACTGGTTTATCTGGATCAGGCAAAACAACAATTGCCAATGCACTAGAAAAGTATTTTACAAAATGTCAGATCCTTGACGGTGACATTGTACGTGATTCACCTATGGGTGTAGATGTTGGATTCTCAAAAGAAGATAGATACAAGCATATCCAAAGAATGGGGTTTATTGCAAAAATGTTAGTTGATAACGGAATTACTGCTATATGCGCTTTTGTTTCACCGGATTATGTTGCTCGTAATATGGTTAGGGCAATGTTTAAAGAAGGTGAATTTTTTGAAATATTTGTTGATGCATCATTAGAAGAATGTAAGAAGCGTGATGTCAAAGGGTTATACGCAAAAGCAGCAAGTGGAGAGATAGAAGATTTTACAGGTGTTGGATCTCCTTATCAAAAACCAGAACAGCCTGATTTAATTATAAATACAAAGAAACATTCTGTTGATTCCTGCATTGCTGATATTTTATTGCATGTAGGATACTACAATAAAGAAATATATTCTATGTTTGTTGGACGCTGGCAAGGTGTATTCCACAAGGGCCATGAAGAAATTATTAATGTTGAATTAGAAAAGGGTAAGAAAGTTTTATTGTGCGTGCGTGATGTTCCTTATTGTGAAGATAAAAATCCGTGGTCCGCGAAAGAGGTTAAAAGAATGTTAGATTTTGTATATAAGGAAAATGATAATGTTGAAGTTGTTGTTATCCCTGATATATCTAGCATTAACCATGGACGCGATACTGGTTATTCAATTAATAAAATAGAATCAAATATAAAAAATATATCCGGGACACAAATACGAAAAATGATTGATGATAAAAATTATAAATGGGTTCCTTTGGTGCCTAAAATGTTTGCAAGATTTATATTGGATAAAGAAGATGCATGAATATAAACTTGATAAAGCATTATGGAATATTTTAAGAAATTTAACAAATGCACAGAAATACTCATGTGCAATTTTCGCAAGCCGTGAAGTTTTCGATGCTTATCTTAATAGTTCAATTAAAAGAAATTCCAGGTTAAAAGTTTTGGAGATTATAGCAGACTGTGACAATTTGCATAATTGTCCATATATTACAGTTAGGGATATTGCGCAAGAATACGCACATGCAGCGCACGCAATTGCACATATTTCATTTGATCTTGGTGCGCATTACGCTGCAAACATAGCGCATACTTATGCGGATCATATGTATTTTGATTCAAGTTTAATGCCAGATGATTCTTTTGAAGTTGAAAGAAAAATGAAGTTAAAAATATTAGAGTATTCTATAAAAATAGGTGGTGCAAATGATTGATTTAATTTCGGTACACGTGCCAAAAACTGCGGGCCATACTTTTAATACTATCCTGCAACAAGTTCATTATGATGTAAAATATGATTATGCTAGTGATGATGCGACAGAAATATTGAAGGACGATATATTTAAGACTGATAGAAGCATTGCTATCCACGGACATTTCAAAGCAAAAAAGTATGATAGTATGTTACCTAGTGTTAAAAAGGTTATTTGGTTACGTAACCCAGTGGACCAATTACTTGCTATTTACTCACACTTTATCGAGAGAAATTCTTATAAAATGGGGTATAATTATAAAGATTTTGTTACATTCTTTACTAAGTATAAAGACAATAAGAATATTACCACTAAGTATATGCAGGGGATGCAGCTGGAAGATTTCTACTTTTACGGTATTGTTGAAAGATATAATGAAGATATAGTCAATTTTTTGACGTTAATAGCAGAGACAAAGCCAATTAAGAATATGGCAATTAAACAAGGTTTTTTTAAGAATGTTAATTCAAGTTTTAACTATATGAGGTTTAAGGATGCAGTCTATAATAATACTGATAATATGTTGGATTTCATACATGATTATTCTAGAAAGGATATACAGTTATATAATAAAGCGGTGGAGTTAAAAAAATGCAATTAATATGTTCAATTAGTCCATCAACACCGTTACTAGAAGGCGTTGACATGATCCGTGTTAATGGTGCTTTTGGTCCTATAGAAGAGATTGAAAGATTATTAACTCTTTATAAGCTGCCTACGTTCTTAGATCTTCCGGCCAATAGAACAAAGCCTCGTACATCAACATGTACAGATACCGAATTAATTAAAATGGCTAAAAGAATCCATGTTGACTATATAGGTATTTCATACGTAAAAACTGTTGAAGATATACCTAACATTAAGGATATTGGAATTTGTGCAAAGATTGAAACGGCGGAAGCATTATTCAACTTAGAAGATATAATTAAAAAGGTGGATCTTATAACA
>CAYOKY010000150.1:0-2544 GCA_964404695.1 Microcaldota archaeon
AGAATCTCCGCGTTTAATATAATCTCTAGAAGAAGCAATTCCATTGTTAATATTTTCAGTTAACATAACTATTTTTCTTTCATGATCCCCGGCATCAGTTTTGATAACCCCTGCAGAAGGAAAAAAACCATTTAAATTTTTATATGCCTGGCTAAAATCATTGATCGCTTGTTTATGAAAACCACGAAGAGAATAACATACAGCACGGTTGTAATACGCTTCTGCGCAATTGGGGTCGTATTTGATTGCGTTTGTGTAATCATTAGACGCAGCAATGTAATCCCTCATATAATATTGAATATCGCCACGTTCAAAATATGCAGAAGAGTTGGTTGAATCTTCATCAAGAATATTACCAAGTTTAATTAAAGATTCAATTTTAGGACCAAATTCATCACAAAATGATTTATCAACACTACCCTCTGGATTAACATATTTTGAACATTCTTCTGCTAAAGGAATCTGTTTTGTAAACACCTGTGCATTCATAGTTTTTGAAAATGTAAAAAAAGTTATTATGCCTGCAACCAGCAAACCAACCCCGAAAAGAAAGTATGTCCTAGCTTTCATATGTTTTTGATTGCAAAAGGGGTCCTGTTTTAAAAATACATTTTTATCACTAGAGTCAAATGTTTTCTGAACAGGATTAGTAATTTTTGACTTTCTTAAGAGTTTCATTTTTTCACTTCTTTAAATTATATAACAATTGTTTGTAAATTTTGTAAACTAGAAGGGAGGTTTCATCCCGCCCATACCAGGCATGCCACCACCGCCACCCATCATCTTTTCAAGTTTCTTGCGCATGCCGCGATTCTTTTTGAAAACGTTTACCATCTTTGTAACCTTTTCAAATTCCCTGATAAGTTTACGAACCTCACGAGGTTCAACTCCTGCACCTGTTGAAATCCTTAACATACGGTTTTTACTTTTCTTTACAACTTCAGGATTTTTCCTTTCGTGAACGGTCATTGAACTTATTATCGCATCAAATTTTGAAAGCTTACCTTCCCCTTCCTGCAACAACTCTTTAGGAATATCTGGAGCACCAAACATCCCAAAAACCTTATCCAACGGCCCCATTTTACGGGCAGCTTTGAGTTGATCACGGAAATCTTCCAGTGTCATTCTCTCAAGTGAAACCGGCCCAAGATTTTGTTCTTTTGAAACTTCTTTAACCTTTTCCATTAAAGATTCAAAATCAGGGAAACCAAGCAACCGGCCAACAAACTTTTCAGAATTATAAACTTCAAAGTCAGACGGCTTTTCACCAGTACTTAGAAATGCAACACGCGCATCGCTTGTTGCAACCGCACTAAGAGTACCGCCACCTTTGGCAGAACCGTCAATCTTAGTAACAATAACCCCTGTGATATCCACTGCCTTGTTGAACTGCTCGGCCTGCTGACCTGCAACCTGCCCTATATCTGCGGACAAGACTAAATATTTGTTGTCAGGTTCGAATTCACGTGCAATGGTTTTTAATTCGGTTGTCAATTCGTCATTGAACGCACTTCTGCCGGCAGAATCTAATATCAAAACGTCTTCTTTTGTATTTTTCAACGCGTAAGCAATAATTTTCTTAACATCTTTTTCATGTTCCAACCCATAAAACGCACACTGAACCTTTTGTGATAACTGTTTCAACTGCTCATACGCAGCCGGCCTGTCAACGTCACAAGCTATTAATGCTGGCTTAAGTCCTTTACCCCTATAAAAATTAGCAAGCTTGGCTGCAGCAGTGGTTTTGCCTGAACCGAACAACCCTAAAAGCATGATTTTTTGAGGACTAAGTTTGGGCTCATAAGTTTTGCCTAAAAGTGAAACTAATTCTTCATAAACAATATTTACTACATGCTCGCGGACTGTCAACCCTTTCAAAAGCTCCTTATCCATTGCACTTTTTTCAATGTGTTTAGTCATTTGGAGAACGAGCTTAACATTAACATCACTTGAAATCAAAACTCTTTGCAATTCTTTAACAATACCCTTAACAGTATTCTCGTCAACAATGGTTGCACCAGTAAGTTTTTTCAAGACATTACGTAACCCTTTACCCAAATCCATACGTTAATTGTTAAAGGGAAACGCTTAATAATGG
Source organism: Microcaldota archaeon (assembly GCA_964404695.1). GTDB lineage: Archaea > Micrarchaeota > Micrarchaeia > Anstonellales > JAGGVH01 > JAGGVH01. Next base: position 2,099 of record CAYOKY010000150.1, read on the forward strand.
TTTTAATCTACAATTTGTCTGGTGATTCCTATGTTAAAGATGATAGAAAGAGATCCAAAACTTATTACAAGCAGGATTGGGCATTTTCCACCAACAAGAAAACAAACACAAAAAGGAAACTTTCAACTAAAAGGAAACTCTTTTATTGACATGAATAATTTAATGAGTACAAGAGGAAAAACACCATGCGTGCCTCCATTGAATAATGGAAGAAAAAAAGGCGTAATCACAAGGCCCCTGCGTGGTGCACGGATGCCACTGCCAAACTTAACCGGAAAAAATAGAGAAACCAATAAAAAAATTAAAAAATAAATAAAAATCCCGCGGGGGAGATTTGAGCTCCCAACCTATCGGTTTCTTAGAGCGACTTATTGCACTAATCAATGAATAATGACTAGTGTGAACAAACTACAGCCGATCGCTCTACCGTTGCTCGCTTGAACATG
>CAYOKY010000151.1:0-2543 GCA_964404695.1 Microcaldota archaeon
CCCCAGAATAGTTAGAAAAAGAGAAATAGTTAAAATTATGAAAGATGTTGGTTATAATCCAACCTATAACACTGGCCCGAATTTAAAATTTGTTTCAAGGGGACGCAATGCTGATAAGATTACTTTACCTTCAATATTAGACGTAACTAATATAACACAATTTACTTCCAATGCAAAAATTTTGCGTGAGTTTGGAGTTTTTAAAAGGGATCAAGTTGTAGGAGCATGCAGAGTTGCATGTAACGATTTTGATAATTTAGTTGAAGAATTTGGTAATCCTTTATCCGAAGGTGATTCATTTCACATTGATGATTTGTGCAATGAATTGAAATTCGTGCCCCCTAAGCAGAAAAGAGAAATAGTTTCTATTTTGACAGGAAAACCGCCAGAACTCAGTGATGATGAACTTAATGATCTTTTAGAATTGGCTGATTTTGATGAGGATACCAAAAATACAATCAAGTTTTTTGTTGCCCAGTTAGAACATAAAACACCGGAAAGCATTATTGAAACATTGGAAACATTAAATAATGCCATACCACCAATTAGCAAGGAATTTATTGAATTACTTAGGGGAATGTAAGATGGAATATAAATTAAACATCTAAATATCCTGGTTTTAATCTTGGGTTTACTTTTTTTTAATATTTTTTCGAGCAATAATACGAGCATTCCCATTTAGAAAAACTTATAAATTATCATTTCGTATTCTTATTATATGAAAAAGCATAAATCTAAGATTAAAAAGGTGAAAACACCTAAACGATTGAAAACCTATTTTCGTACAAGTGTTGCTTTAGGCATATCATCTTTGATTGCATTCAATAGTATGTTTGCACAATCCCTGCCTACTAATTATAATGGATATAATCTCCAGGAGATTTATTTTACTCAGAGCGTTAAAGAGATTGGGGAAAAAATGGATCATAAACCTTATCTGGCTTTGAGACAATTGTTTGACCTGATTGAAACTGGTTTTATCAAAACTTATGACGATTTTCTGTATGTTCATTCTAATGTATTAAAAGGTGTTGATAAGCTTGAGCAGGATAAAGATTATCTTTATGTTGCTAATGAGATATTAACTTATGTTGAACATCTTGAGGTATTGAACGGTTCTGACAGTTTAAACCTGGAAAATACTATTAACAAATTGTATATTCGTGCTGCAGGGAATTATGTTGATCAGGCCAATAAATATGTTAAGAACAACATGTTTTGTTTTGATGGAGTTACTATCGGTGATGGATTTACAAGTGCTGAGTGGTTACTTCGTGAGGCTGCAGCATTATACCGGGCAGTAGGTGATAATGAAAATGCTGATCATTGTATTGAAAAGGCTACAACATTAAGCGGTGAACAGAAATGAAAGCCAAGCAGGAAACTAAAGAAATTGAATTGCTTGACATTCCTGTGTTGAATGAATTGACAATGATGAACAGGTTGTATCAACTTAATGAGCTTAGAGGAAATTATAATATTGATTCTAGTTTCTTTAATGAATTTATGCAGGATATACAAGGTAAAGACATTGAGGCATCATTGGGTTTGGTTGACCATGCCCTGTTTGGTGATATACTTTATCTAAGCAATTATGATAACAGGATTAAGTTATCTGATTATGGCGTTCAAAAGTATGATATTTCTGAAAAGGATTATACTAACCTGAAAAAAATGATAACTGAAAATAAGGATTTGGTATTGAATTATATAATTGATAATGCTGTTAAAAAGAAGCAGTATAGTGCAGGAGTTGTAGCATCTGACATGTTGTTAACCTCGCAATTGGTTTCCCTTTCTCCAAGGATTAATGTTCCTGAATATGAAGTCAGGGCACTGCAAGTTGCAGCTGCATATTACAAAGGTCTTGATGCTGACAGTTTTAAGTATCCTTTGACTGCATTGGAAATGTGCGGAGAAATGTTTAACAAGATTAGTTTTGTTAGGAAGATGGATGACGGTTCCAATATTATAGTTGCACCTGGTGATGACAAGAAGTGGGATGATTTCAGATTAATACTAAATGTTCCGAAGGATGAAAATGTTTATCTGGTTTTAAGGAGAATGCAACGTTATTTCTTCTTGGAACTGACCAAGGGATATTCTGTTGAACATCCAATGGATAAGATTAATATTGCAAATTATTATGCAAGGGCGGGCAATGAAAAGCAAGTAATTACATTGTTGGGAGATGCATTCAAATCTGATTATTTTTTATTTTCAAAACAGAATTTTGATTACAAAGTTAATTCAATTTTTGCTGATACATATCATTCGTCTCATCAGAATTTTAATCCTTTGGACCATATTGATGCTTGGCTTAAGATTAGTTGTGATATTAACGTTGACAAGAGGTTTAGGAATTATGCATATTCACAAGCAATTAAATTTACGCAGACATATTTGTCATACCGTGGAGAGAAAATGGCTGACTTTTTCAAATTAAAATCCAAGCATTATGAACGGCTTGAAGAGATCAAGGCAATATTTGGAAACGATGATCTGCGTATGACCAAGCTTTTTTATTACCTGAAAGGATATGA
>CAYOKY010000152.1:0-2536 GCA_964404695.1 Microcaldota archaeon
AATCAATAAACAGTTATTAACATCTTTTAAACAATCGTTATAAATCGTATGTTTTCGGGTCAAATAAGTCCTTGATTAATGCTTTTGACATCCAAAATTTACCAGATGATGAGCTCCCACTTGGATATAATGAATCATATAATTTATTAATCGCCCTGAATGTATCTTCAGCACCAGCTGTATATGAATAATTCAGGTATTTCAATATTAAACTAATAAGCTCCGGGTTTATTAGATCGTCTTTACTAGGGTGTTCGGTATTCCAAACATCAATTAAGTCAATCAGTAATCTTTGTGGTATTTCGTTTTTTTTTGTCATTGCTTCCATAATCCCGTTTCTAATTGATCATCTTTAAATCTATTTTGCACATCTGACATATTTTTAATACCCTGATTGAAATATGATTCTTTTAGTTCTATCCCTATCCCTTTTCTACCATAACTAACAGCACTGTAAACCTCTGACATAACACCTGCGAATGGAGTTAATACAACCTCTTCTTTATTACTGTAAAGCTCACAGCATCTATCAATAACATCTAATTGCAATGGATGTACGTGTTTTTCATCTTTGTCATCTTTGCTTGGCTTGAATGACAATACATTTCCTATCCTGATATCGTCCCAAAAACTTGATGCGTATTGCCTCCAAATCCAATGAGAATATCTGTTTTCTGTTTGCTTTCCTGAATAGTTTTTATATTTTAATAAATCGGAAGGCATTTCCCTATCACCTGCATAATATTCTATCCCTGTTGGATGTGTAACTGGTATTTTGTTTTCTCCTTTTTTCCTGAATATCAAAAGAAAATCAGCTCCGGCATTACTGCATAATGTACTGTCATCGACTATTGTTTTATGGGCTAAACTTTTAGCCATTGTCCTGTTTCGTACACCTAAAGGCTCTTTCCATATACAATGTCTTGCAATATATCGCCACCCTTCTTTTTCATGTAACCGGATAAGGTCCCCTGGAAAATCTATCAAATCGTCATGTCCTGTATTTCCGTTTGGTATATCGGCGCAATGAACAGCCGAGATCCTACCGGGCTTTGTTAATCTGAATTTTTCTTTTACAACATATTTGTAATGTTCAAAAAAATCTTCATAATTATCTGCATTTGATAAATCCCTGATATCACTTGAATAATTATATAACCCACCAAAAGGAGGAGAGTATATAGACAAATGTATTGATTCATCTGGCATTTGTTTCATAATATCTATGCAATCACCTTTGTAAATTGCATACTGATCTGTAATTACTTTATCCATTGTGGTATATTTATTTTATGATTACTAATCTTTTGTTCTATATTAACAGCATTATTCATGTGTTCAATTAATCGATCAAACATCTTACCAGCTTGTTTGCTTTTATAAAGAAGATTTTTAAATACGTATTCATCGCCGCCGGTTGTAACAAAATCAACTTTAACCTTTTCTTTTTGCCCAAAACGATAACATCGCCTTGACCCCTGATAATATTGTTCATAACTATTAGTTGGAAAATATGTTATATGAGAACAATGTTGATAATTAAGTCCCCAGGCTCCTATTTTTGGTTTTGTTATTAATACCCTGAAATCTCCGTTTTGAAATCCAATTAATCTCTCTGACTTAACATTATCACTATGCCTTCCGGCAACTTGTTTGGCGTCTGGGATTAATTCTTCTAATAAATTACCTTCATCATTAAGATTACACCAAACCAAAGCCGGCTTATTTGTATCAACTAATTCAGCAACCTTTTCACATCGTTCTTTTATTGTAGCTTTTCTCTCTTCTCTTTGTTCTGCCAAACCAACGGCCGGCATGGTAAATAACATCCCGTTACGTGGTTTTGAATTTTCTATTAAATGGTTGTTTTCAATCATTCCTGGTAATATAAATCCATTGTCATCAAATCCAAAATCAGAGGGTTTTCTCATTGCCTTAGACCAGAAAGAAACCCATTTCCAGAACGGATTTTCAGCATGGCCCCGGAATCTCCAAACGTGAGCTTTGCCATGGAACCTTTTTTCAGATATCGTATTTTGATTATTTTTGAAAAACTTACTTAACATATCTGTATGGCCCAAATATCCTAAAGCCTCTGAGCTTGTCCCGAGTTCAATATAATCATTTGGGGCTGCAGTTGCTGTACACAATAAACGATAAGGTATTTTCCTCATAAATTGAGTTATTTCAGCTTTCCTTTGACCGTTAAAATTTTTTAAAATACTACTTTCATCACAAACAACGCCTGAAAAATCCTTCCAGTCATAATGATGTAATTTTTCATAATTTGTTATTGTGATAGGATATACTTTTTTATCTGATTTATTGGCTTCAATGTCAAATTTTACAGCTTCCATTTCTGTTTGATGACTAACCGCTAAAGGTGTTAATATTAGTACTGGTTTATTTGTTTTTCTCAAAACATTTTCGGCCCATACTAATTGCATAGGTGTTTTTCCAAGTCCACAATCCGCAAATATAGCACCCCTACCCTTTTTTAAGGACCACTCAACTAAATATTTTTGAAAGTCAAAAA
>CAYOKY010000153.1:0-2477 GCA_964404695.1 Microcaldota archaeon
CCGGGACCTGGTTTTCTGATTACTTCATCCATTTTTGATTTCTCCTTTTCTTCAATGGTTTCTATTTTGGTTTCCGTTTTGGTAATTTATTAAGTTTTAAAAAAAGTGTCAATCAGTCCATACAGACAGACAGACACTTCAACCAGAGTGTTTGAATAAGTATGATGGATCTCCAAATACTTTTTTTTCAAAAACTCTTCGGCATTCATCCAAAGGTGGGAACTTTAAACAACGTTTGCCATTTTTAATTATGACTTTTGTTCCAGGGATAAGTTCCAATGTTTTGTCAATGAATTCTTGTTCGTTTAAAATCTTTACTGGTTTCTTCATTGTAAGCATCCTTTTTTTCTTTTCGGGTTATAACTATATACTTTTTTACCCTGGTTATAAAAAACTCTTATATTATTAATATATTAACTAACTATCTAGTATAACCAGCAGAATAATCATCTAAATAAAAAATAAAAGCTAGTATAGAAGAATACGCGTGAGACTGGTATGTTTTTACTACAGCAATTTTTGCAAAATGATTAGATAGGTCGATTATGGCCATTTTATCTAATATTATTAGCATGTTAAAAATTCAACGTCCAATTATGATCTGGTTACTTAAATATATCAATATATTATGACGATTTGTAGCTATTTCTATAACCAGCATATCCAGCATAACCAGCAGTTTTGTTGGATATGTAAAATTTTTACCCTTAAATAGCATCAAAATCACCATCCACAAAAATACTGTCATTATCCCAATCTATTTCTGTTTTTAATGCACTTTCAAAGGAATTTCTGCAAATTTCCAGACTTGGAAACTCATAATGCCACTTATAAACATAGTTTTCTGCACTTTCCGAGTTGGTTTTTATCAATTTACGCTTAATTTGAGGTATAAATTTCTTTAAAATTGTACCAAGTTGAGCATTACTTTTACGATGTCTAACCCCTGTATCATCACAAAACTGAATATATTGATTCTGAAAAGACTTAGTTTGAATAACATTGTTCCAATCTAAATCCTCGCCTGCACCCTGCAAGTTTCCTGATCGTAATATTTCATATAAACACTGAATTTCAGCAGCCATTGATTCAATTTTTTGTGCAAATCCAGCAGCCGTATTCATGATTTTGGAAACATCTATTTTTGACGTATCATATTCTAAAAGATCATACATCATTGCTTCATAACCGCCATGGTCCAATTCATAAGAAATATCGTAAAAATATTCTTTATTTTGTTGTTTTGTGTTTGAAATATCTAAAACGCAAAATCTTCTTTCATCAATTCCAGATGGAACCACCCAATCAGAATTACTAGCCATACCTAAATTAATGTAATTTTTAATAATAAAAGAATCCTGCCCCTTCGGTTCAATAGTTAGTACTGTCTCAGTTATTATACCCCTAATAATCCCCTCACTGGATTTATCGCCTGCCCACCATGCTTCGTCGCAATATAATAATAAAACGTTTTTTTGGTGGTTGTTAAAGTTAGAAGTAAGTTGTTTTTGGCTTGTAACATGCAAAAAATGGCCACCAAACAATTTGCCAAAATTGGTAAAGAAAATTCCTTTACCGGTGCCTTGGCCGCCCCGCAACACAAGAGCAGTTTCTGGCCTCCTTCCACCTGGATCTTGAATAATCCGTGCCATCCATGTAAGAATCCAGTCATTGGTTTTCTGATTTTTCTTGGCAATGATTTCAAATATATGATTACGAAACTTAGACCAGTCTCCTTGTTTTGGTTCAATCGCAAAACCGCGCCAGAGATTATAATAACCATTAACCTCTTCTTTAGGTGCAAACACAATATCATTATATTGCCGACGACTTGGTGACTCTATCCAATCATTAGCAGCAGGTATGAATTTTTTTGCTTTAGGGTTGGTATCTCTTGCCGGATTAGGAATTTTACGGTTAGCATATCGTATTCGGAAATCATTAAGAGATGAAAAGGTAACTGTGGGTCGGTTAAATATCGGGTCTGTTCCTTCGTTTAGTATGCAGCATTTTCCACCAAGCATAATAATAGCATGTGTTTTATTAAAAAAATCAATATGGTCCTCATACGGTTTTTGGTTTTTAATAACCTCCAGCAGGTCAGCCTTTGTATTCCCGGCGGTCAACCAATCGGAAACATCACCCCCGGGAGATAAATTCGGAAGATTGACAATCTGGATAGATTTTGCAGTTCCGTGGAGTTTTTGGGCTACGAGTTTGGCGTGCTGTTTGCCCGGATCGTCATTGTCGGGGAAAATACGAACAACCTTATCTTTAAAATATGGTGTTAGGCTGTCGTTCCATTTTCCGGCGCCTAAAGCGTTTGTTGTAGCCACCAGGCCAATTTGTGAAAGTCTGTCGCAATCGCGTTCCCCTTCGACTATATCAACAATTTCAGCTTCAACAACGGCCTGTAAATTGTACGGAATATGTTCAACGCCTTTAAGGTTCCAAAGATATTCATTTGGCTTTGTCGG
>CAYOKY010000154.1:0-2445 GCA_964404695.1 Microcaldota archaeon
TGTCAAACTTTTTCTGTGTAAACGTTTGATTTTTCTTACGATTTTCTATGGTTTTAAGTTTTCTAATAGCTTTACTGACACCTTTACCAAAATAATTCTTGGTATTATTGTCCCTTAGTTCCCATGCTTCGTATGTTCCGCATGATGCACCTGACGGCGCGATCGCTGATGCGTTAGTTTTATTGCAATGAACATTAACCTCAATTGTCGGATTGCCTCTTGAATCCAAAACCTGTAATCCATTAATTTTTTTAATTTTAAGTTCTGTCATTTGACCACCCAGTTATATAAAACAATTGCCTTTTTAACCTTTTAGATTTAAGATAATTTAATGAAGAAAGTTTATCTTTTGCCAGTTGCACACATTTCAAAAAAGTCCATTGCATCAGTTGAAAATGAGATTAATAATATTAAACCTGATGTTGTGGCAGTTGAATTGTGTTACAGCCGGTTTAAAGGAATCATGTCCGGAAAGAAACGTTTAATTCCGTCGTTAAACCCTTTGCATTTAATTTTATATTATTTCCAGCAGAGTATTGGGTGGGCAGTGGGAATTGAACCCGGCCAGGAAATGAAAATTGCAATATTAACTGCACAGAAAAATAAAATTAAGGTTGCATTGATTGATATGCCCATACAACATATTATGAAAGGGTTGTCCAGTGTACCGTTAAATGAATGGGGCAGGGCAATGTTTAGTAAAGAGAAAGTTGACCTGGACTTATCTAGCCTTTTAAAACAAGATATTATGAATGTGTTAAATTTGGAAAAGCTTGAATCTATCCTTTCAAAGTTTAAAAAACATTTGCCTACGGTTTACAAGGTTATGCTCGGCAACAGAAATCAATACATGTCAAACGGTTTAATGAAACTATTGGAAACCAATGATACAATAATATGTGTTATCGGTGCAGGCCACTTGCCCGGCATTATAGAAATTCTAAAGGAAAAGTATAAAAATGATGTTAGTGTTGATGTAATATGGCCAAAGTAATTGACTTGATTTTTAAGGTTAAGATTGCCCGCATGATTCTAAATTTGAAGGAAAAGGAAATGAACATTTCATCTTTAGCAAGGGCCAGTGGATGTACTTATGTTTATGCAACCAAGATCCTGCACGAATTGGAACATGGTGGAGTTATCGAGCTTCATAAGGATAGGAAATTTCAGATTGCCAAGTTAACTGAAAATGGTATGGTTATAGCTTCACATATTGATGACATATTTAGAAGGTCAGAACCTCCAAAGGATATTTCTGTAAAACAAGAAGTAAAACAAGATTAATTAAGTTAAGCACTTCTTATTTCAACCATTTTTCTTGCAGCATTAACAATTTGGTCATAATCCCTGTAATGCGTCTGGCCTATTACTGCTACCTTGTGAATGCCTGGCTGGGTTTTAGAACTGCTGTAAATTTGTACTGATACATTTTGCTGTTCGCCTGGTTTCATTTTGTCAAGCTTAATCAGTTTTTGTTTTTTCAATGTGGTCATGTCAGTACCAATTCCCCTGTCGGTTTTGATTTTTATTGAAGACGTGATTTCTTCATCTGATACGTTGGTTATGGAAATGTCAAGAGTTACACTGTCATTAGTTTTAGATTTCAGTCTTAATGGATGAATCTTAGTTTTGATAATAAAAGGAGTACTATAATTCTTTTTTGGGCTGTTGCCCAGCATTTTCTTAAAAGAGTCAATTATTCCCATACAACCACCATAATATAGTTAATCTATTTATTTATATTCTTTTTGGTGGTTTTTGTTTATTTGCGTTTTTTGGGTTTCTTAGTATTTTTAGGTTTATTGGTTTTTTTACTGTTTTTATTCTTGGTTTTAGTCGGACCTTTATTTTTAGTTTTGCTTGAACCTTTATTCCCATTTTTAGTTGGTTTAGGTTTTTTGGATTTTGTATTTTTTTTATTGATTTTATGTTTGCTTGATTTTACAGGTTTCTTCTTGATTTTAGGTTTTGATTTTTTGTTTTGTTCATTTTTACTTTTCTTTTTCCTGCTTGTTGTTCTTTTCTTTGATGTTTTCTTTTTCCTGCTTGTTGTTCTTTTCTTTGATGTTTTCTTTTTCCTGCTCATTTTTTTCTTTGTTTTGTTTGATTTTAATAGTTTTTCTGGTATTGGGGTTTTTTCAAGCTTTTTCTTGATATATTCCTCGTCATAAATTCCATCTTTTTTATTCATTTCACGTATTACTGTGGACGGGTATGATGCTATTGGTGTGCTTTTGATTTTCTTGTCAGTTATTGATACACCTTCAATATCTTTTCTTAAGATTTCATAGAATGTATAACCTATAAATATTATTGCTACCAGTTGAGTTAATGCAATAAATATGTAATATTCCGATGGTATGAATGAAAACAATATCGCCAGTTCAACTATGAAAGATATTAAAAAGAATATCAAACCAATTGTTAAGGGTATACCTTTTTTTA
>CAYOKY010000155.1:0-2421 GCA_964404695.1 Microcaldota archaeon
CTAGAGTTGATTACGTTAACAATACTAGAATTGAAAAAGTTCAAAAGGCGATTATGGATAAAGACTTTGAAACGTTGGCAATTGAAACAATGAAAGATTCTAATAATATGCATGCAACAATGCTTGACACATGGCCTCCAATATTTTATATGACTGATGTGTCCAGGGACATTGTTTATGCAGTTCATGATTACAACGAAGGTGAAATCAAAGCAGGTTATACTTTTGACGCCGGTCCAAATGCACACATTATAACTACTAAATCAAATATGGGCGAAATTAAATCTTTGCTCAAAGATGTTGAAGGGGTTGAAGATGTTTTAACTGTCCCGATTGGTGATGGGCCAAGAATAGTTGAACCTAACAAATCTTTGGTTGAAAAATGGTTGGCTGAATTAAGGTGATAATATGAAAATTTGGTCTCCTGGTAAGGTACTTCTTTATGGCGGGTTTACTATTTTGGAAAAGGGTTGCACAGGATTAGTTCTGCCTGTCAACAAAGGTGTTTATGCAGAAATCTCTGAAGGGCAAAATGTTATTAACGCCCCGCAGTTTGGTGTTGAAAATTTATCGTTTGAATGGGACGATGAAATTAATGATAAAGGTTCTGATGAAGACAAAGAAAAAATGATGTTTGTTTTGTCAGCAATTGATAATACTTTAAAATATTTAAAATCCCAAAATAAAGAAATCAAACACTTTTCATTGAAAACATGGAACGATGACGGTTTAACAATGAACTTTGGTGAGTCAAAAGCCGGGTTCGGAACCAGTGCAGGCGCAACAGTTTCAACAGTGGTTTCAATTTTGGGTTATCATGGTTATGATGTTGATTCAAGGCAAACCCGTGAACTTGTTAATAAAATTGCACAGTATACTCATTATTTAGTTCAGGGTAAAATCGGTTCTGGTTTTGATGTTTCCTCTGCATGTTTCGGCCCGCACTTTTTTGAAAGGGCAAATCCAGACATAATCACTCAGAGTAAGGATGTTGTTGAAGCGGTTTCAAAGGACTGGGAAAACAAAGCCGACGAAGTTGAATGGCCAAAGTTTTTCAATGTATTAATGATTTACACGGGCCGAAGTGCGTCAACCAAGGGAGCAGTTGGTAAAGTTAAAGCCTGGAGATCTGAGGGCGGTGAAGATCTTTACCAGAAATTTATACAGGAAAATGATAACATTAACAAAAGCATTATTGATGTGTGGCGTAATGTTTCACAAATGACAGATTATGACAAAAATCCTGTTCTGGTTCAAAAACTTAAAGGGTTATTGAAAAGTTCATGGGCCCAAAGGAAAGTTATGGGTCAGCTCTCAAGCGTTGACATTGAAACTGATGAAGATACTCAGCTTTTAAGTGAACTTGAAAAGAACGGTGCATTGTTTGCAACTCTTCCGGGTGCAGGCGGTGGCGATTCAATATTCTGCGTTTGCCTTGATTCTGAAGCAGTTGAAAAAGTAGAGAATTATGCAAAGTCCAAAGATCTTTATGTCTTTGAAGGTGCAGACGTTGTTTTTAGCGGGTACAAGATTCTAAACTAATTTTTTCTCATTTTTTCTCATTTTTTATTTCCCTTATCTTTTTAAATTTTTCTACACATGTCTTTACTTATTAACACTCTCTTGTGCTATAGGTGATACTATGAAAAAAGAAATTATAACTGAACCAACACAGATTATTCAATTTGCTGAGGATATTCGTAGTTTTCTTAATGCTAATGAATATCTGAAAGAAGATGCATTGTTTTTGGATGTCGGCAGTCCATTGAGAGTTTCATTCCATTATTGGGGAAACTGGGGCTTTGCCTTTGATCCAACAAAACAAGATTGTTTATTATTGTATGACGCTGCGCAGGATGCTTATTCAACTGAATGGATGCCCACCGGTAATGAATTGAATAATTTGGTTGCACAGGCAGCAATAAACGCAGGCCTGGGTGATGTGAACAAGTTGATGAACAAAAAAGTTGCAGAAATTGCAGTTGATTTGATTAAAGACATTCCTTTTGGAAATATTATTAATATTGCAGACATAGGTACAGGCACAGGTGCAGTTGTTCTTGAGATTGTTAATCTTTTGGGTAATGATGATAACAGATTGATTTTCCATTTGGTTGAACCTTCTGAAAAACGTCTTGAACAGGCTGAAAAAGAATTGAGAAGCAAAGGAGTTCAAAGGATTGAAACTTATAATTGCAGGGACGTTGAATATAATTCTGATCAAGCTGACATAGTTGTTTCAACTGCTGCAATACATCACAACTCATTCCTTCGTCAGGCATTAAGAAATGTTTATGAGCATATGCATCCGGGAGCATTTTTCATTAACGGTGACTGGAACATAAGTTTATGGGATGACCCAATTAGTTTTATCAACCATTTCTATCTCTTCTAAAATTCCTTCAATTAAATCATATTGTT
>CAYOKY010000156.1:0-2392 GCA_964404695.1 Microcaldota archaeon
CTGGCCCAGAATATAAATTAACAAAATCTTTAAGTTCCTGTTCCATGTCCTTTAAAGTACGGGCATCTTCTGCATCAGGTTTATGATTAGTAACTGAACGTGGTTTCAATTCTGGAAGTTTATCTCTTTCAGCAATAATATAAACAGTATCAGCAGGGGCCCTCATGGACAAATCAGGGGTTTTGTAAACAGTAGAATTTAAAATATCCCGGGCTTTTTTGTCAAGATCCTCAATCCTTTTTTTATAATCATTATTTTTAACGTTGACATCCCGAACTTCCTGTTCATCAAGCTTCTGGGATTTGGACAATAAAACTATATCATCTATAAATCTTTGACCTAATAAAGGACCATGACCCAATTTTGCATCGGTCTGAATCAAATTAAGTTTTCTTACAAAATCATCAAAACTACTCTTATGGTTTTTTGAAACATAATTAATAATATCTTTTGCAAACACTGAACCTTTATTATAACCTGCAACAAACCAAAAGTTCGCCATCAAAAGATGCAACCTTTGGCTTTCATCAGCAGACAATTTACTTACTGAATTTGAGGTAATGGAATAAGGACCATTATACGTTCTCCACACAGATTCAGACACGAGTTCATTTAACATCTGGTCATTAGTGTTATATCTCTGCTTTGCAACCTCTATAAGTGACTTAAATGTCTTAATTTCTTCCGGACTTTTTAATCTTGAACGCCAGCTATATGCCAACACCATTTCTTACACCCCTACCTAGAAAATATAATGAACGAAAAGAATATAAATCAATCCTGATACTTTAGAGATATGCAAACAGCTGACTTAATATTAAATTTGTTGACATATGTTTCAGCATTTATTCTAACTTATTTCAGTGTATTTCTTATGTTAACATATTTAGTCCATAAAGATTACATCCAAAATTATGTGGGCAAAAGAAAATGGGAACCAACAATATCAATAATCATCCCAATGTTTAATGCTGGCAATGAAATACACACATGTATCAATTCTTTATTAAAATTAGATTACCCCAAACACAAATATGAAGTTATTATCGCTGACGATTGTTCAACAGATAACAGTTTTGAAGTCGTGAAGAAATATGAAAAATATGGTGTCAAAGTTATTCAAGTTCCTAAACATTTTGGACACGCTGCTGGACCAAAAAATTATGGTGCAAAAATTGCCAAAGGAGAATTGTTAACATTTTTAGATGACGATTCTTATGTTGAACCAGACATATTAAAAAAAATGTTACCTTACTTTGAAGAAGGAGTGGGTGCAGTAACAGCATCATGCAGAATAAGAGATCCAAAAACTATTGTTGAAAAGTTGCAATATATTGAATATGAAGTAATATTATTTTTAAGAAGAATTTTGATGGCATTAGAATCTGTTTATGTTACTCCTGGACCTTTCAGCATATTTACTAGAGAAGCTTTTGAAGCTGTTGAGGGATTTGACGAAAACAGTTATACTGAAGATCATGAAATTGCATTACATTTACAAGCTAAAGGATACTTAGTAAGGGCAACTTTTGATGCTGATGTTCAAGTGATAACCCCTGACACAGTTCAAGGTTGGTTAGCTCAAAGAACACGATGGTTAAGAGGAGGACTTTACAATAGAATCAAACATTATTATTTAATCAACGGGTTCAAATATGGTGACTTTGGGGTTTTGGCAATCGTATTAGATCTTATCTTATTTATACCTATTTTATTAATGATAGTTGGACCAATAGTTAATTTCTTTTTATATGATCACTGGATTGAACGATTAGGATTTGAAAGTGTATTATATTCAATTGACGGGTTATGGTTCATAGGAATGGCATTGACAGCCACATCTATCCTGTGGTTCATTCATGTTTGGTTACATATGGGGAAATATAAAACCACATACAAAATTGAATGGTGGATATGGCCCATACATTTATTCGTTTACAGTGCAGCATGGGGTTATGTATGGTTCTTTGTATTATGGCAGGAATTAACAAGAACTAAACAAAAATGGGCCACTAGAGAATTGAATGAGGAGGGAGCAAATGCAAAGAAAGCTTAGTTGGAATTTATACATTGGCGCATTCATAATAACCGCTGCAATTTTCGGAATAGGTTTTTATATCGGCGGCCTTACCCAGCAACAGATATATGCAGAAATGGGCAAGGAAGTTATTCATATGCAAGATAAAATGCAAAACATGGAACTGTTGGTTTTGTCTGAGGATACAAATTATTTTTGCGATATTTACCAGGGAAAACTCCCAGTTCTTGACCAGGATACATTTGACATAGGCCAAAGGTTGGAATACTTGGAAAGTGAAAAGGGCGTTACAGACAATGAAATGAAAACGGAATATTTTGAACTGGAGTTAAGGGATTACATTCTTATGAAAAA
>CAYOKY010000157.1:0-2370 GCA_964404695.1 Microcaldota archaeon
CTTATCTCCACCGTAAGACCGTTAGAAAATTATAACCATGAGATTTTTTCTAAGACTCCACCATACTGCCTCTTATATATTGGTTTACTATCTTTGAATATTTGTAATGCTTCTCTCCTTCCAATTCGTATCATTCGTTTAATATCTTTTTCTGTATCATAGCTTATTGGATATTTCATAATAAAATGGAATCGAAATGTATTGCGTTTTCCGTATACAGCTACTTGTATTTTTTCTGTTCTTCTTTTCATACTTAAGATTCCTTTCGTATCTTTACTCCTAACACCTCTATATCGGTTTTTAAGGTGGTTATTAACACTTCTTGGGCGTTTATACGCGCTTTACCATGAATGAACTTACAATCACGCTGTGTGCGTTTTAATAGTAGTTGTTTCTCCGCAATTTGCCTTTTTAAATTTGCCATTATATCACTACCTCCGAACTTGTATTACTTCAAAATTTCCGATTTTATGGTACTGCAGCATAGTACCTATTTTAGTTTTAACTATCTGACTACAATTAGCATTTTGTACAGCAAGTTTTGCTATCTCTGGAGATGCTAAACCTTCTTTAGTTACTTTGATTGTTTTCATAATATCCTTTTTTAAATTTTAAAATTAAGGTGGCTCGTAAATTGAAAGGATGCCTTGAACGGCATAGACACGATTTAAGTATATACACCACCTAAATTATTATTAAGATTAAACTGGTTTATAAACGTTCAAACCATACTTAATATCAACGTTACCATCAACTGGAACATTACCTTCAGTGCTGGCAATGACCAAAGATTTACCGGACTTAGATGCTTTACCTTTCTTGGAAAGGTCAATCGTTAAAGTCAGTTTGTTACCTACCACCTTTTCAGTAATATTAATCAATCTGTTTCACCTCCTTTAATTAGCTATACCACAATTACACATTTTTTTTCGTTCATTATCATCATTCATTTTTTTCAATTCTGCATTTGCTGTTCCGATAGCATCTTCTCTTGAATCCGTATATGCTTTACAACCTTCTCCTTATCATTAGCATTATGTTATCCTCTCAGTGATATAAATACGAAATAAAATGTATAGTAAAATATAGTATACTTATAATACAAAGCCACTTACTGCATTGATTTAAATTCATTATATTCCTCCAATCCCAAGTCGTTCTCTTAAAAATATTATAATATAATGTTCCGCTATAGAATTTCTGGTTGTAATATGTAATGTAGTTGAAAGCCTCTCATCATTTGTAAAATTATAATTGTTTTCTTGGTTAACTATACCACAAAACCCCCATGAGCATTGAACCATATCTTCCAGCGAATTAAAGGCTGTTTCTTTCCGAGCATCTCTGTTATAATTTTTATTAACATAACACTCATACTGTTTTGATAATTCTTTTTCTTTTAAATTTTGAAGAGTCTCGTAAATAAAATTATCCTTATCTTCGGTATCCATATTATCAAGAATAGCAAAAACTTTATCCATGTGATCCATTTCAATCTCCTTGTTATATTGTAAGAGTTTCTGCTTTATGCTTCATCAGTACTATATAATGTAATAGTAGACTCTTGGGTGAGGGAAGCTTTGACTTTTCTGTCTGCACTGCTTTTCAGGCTTTCGTTTCCTTGTTCACTCTATTTGAATTTCTTTTTCCGTTTCCAAAACTTAGTAGGGTTTCAATACCGTGTTCAGTTTCGGGGTTTTTCTCCTTGTTGGGATTGATGTTTCATTCTTCTAAACAATAATATATAGGATAGAAAATCAGAAAGCAAGTCTTTTTTTTGATTTAAGCAAAAAAAACTGCCGACCCTCAATTAAGAGAATCGACAGAATCGCTGACACGACTAACTGGAGGACGGGTCAAGCGGATTACTTTATTAACTTATGATACTTTAAAACCTTTCTAACCGCAGGTAATGCCTCAGCTCCCTCAGAAACTATTTTAGTCATTTCTTCTTTAGTTACTCTGGCTCCACCGGGACTGTCTTTCTGTAATGCTTTAACGATAGCAATAACAAACTCTGATAATTCTTTAATAGCTCTACCCCAAATAGCCCACCCAGCTCCTAACATACCCAAAGCTCCAACTATCCCTCCAACAACCACACTCCATATCTGAGCTTTAATTATATCGCCTATTCCAGCATAAGCAAATACAGGTATTAGTAATACAATTAATAAGAGAATAAGAATCTTGAATTTCATTTTATACCTCCTAAGTAAATAAAAATTAAACCAAGTAAAATTTTACATAATTGAAACGGCAGTACATCGGGACTTTTTATTATGATAGAAAACAAATCTCCAAAAGTAAAGTGTTCATGCTTCGTTAATATTTTTTTATATCTTGTAATATTTATACCAATAGAAATAA
>CAYOKY010000158.1:0-2369 GCA_964404695.1 Microcaldota archaeon
AGGTGTCAAGATTGGCTTGACGGAGTTGGTTCATATTCGGGGGAGTTAGGATGAATCAAAAAGTGAGTTATGAAAAGTTTTTAGAAAGTAAAATTGAAGTAAAGCAATATTCAGGATTTGAAGTTGAAGTATTAAATAGCAGTTTATTTGACTTTCAAACTGAAATAGTAAAGCGTGCTTTATTAGCTGGTAGATATGCTATTTTTGCCGATACTGGACTGGGAAAAACTATCATGCAGTTGGCATGGGCTGATGCGGTAGTCAAGCACACCGGAAAGCCTGTTTTAATCCTTGCACCACTTGCGGTATCAGGTCAGACTATTGAAGAGGGTAAAAAGTTTGATATTCATATTGAAAAACTTCAACCATCTGCATCATTTTGGCAAGCTGATATTTATATAACAAATTATGAACAGCTTGATAATATCAATTTTGACATGTTTGATATTGCCGGTATCGTTCTTGACGAATCATCTATCCTTAAAAATTTTGCTGGTAAAACTAGAAATAAAATAATTGATACTTTCAAAAATACACCATATAAACTCGCCTGTACTGCTACACCATCTCCTAATGACCCGATGGAATTAGGCAACCATTCTGAATTTCTTAATCAGATGTTATATACTGAAATGCTGTCAATGTTTTTTGTTCATGATGGCGGTAACACTTCAAAATGGAAATTAAAAGGACATGCAGAAAAGGACTTTTACCAGTGGATTGGCATGTGGGCAACCGTCATTACTGATCCTGGAGATATTGGATTTGAAGAAGAATCAATGAAGTTTAAGCTGCCAGAATTAGAATACAATGAAGAAATGATAATCACACCAAAAAAAGATAATGGATTATTGTTTAACGAAAACCATGTAGACGCTACCAGCTTTAATCGAGAATTGAGAGAGACAAGAGAACAACGGCTCAATAAGGCAAAGTCAACAATAGAAAAAAATAAAAATGATTCTTTCATTATCTGGATAAACCATAATGAAGATGAAAAATATTTGTCTGAAATTCTAACCGGCTATGATTTCGGAATCGTTACCGGATCAGATAAGCCAGAAAAAAAAGAAAATGACTTGATAGATTTTTCACACGGTGAATATAAAATACTCATTACTAAAGGGAAAATTGCAGGAATGGGGATGAACTTCCAGCATTGTCACCGACAGATTATTGCAGGTCTTGACTTTTCTTTTGAAAAACTATATCAGCAGGTTAGGCGGTCTTACCGTTTCGGTCAGAAAGATAAAGTTATAATTACGCTGATAACTACTGACACTATGGTGAACGTACAGGAGAAGATAAAAGAAAAAGAATCTGAATTTAACAAGCTCAGAAGTGAAATGAAAAATATAATAAATACATATGGTGGGAAAAAATTCATGGAAACAAAACAAGACGATGTAATTTTCAAAGAGGCAACACTTATGAAAGGTGATTGCATAGAACGAATAAAAGAGATTGAAAGCGAGTCAATAGGATTCACTGTTTTTTCTCCACCGTTCGCATCGTTGTATTCATATTCTGATCATATCGAGGATATGGGAAATAGCCGTGATTACAATGAATTTTTTATTCATTTTAAATTTCTGGTTGAAGAACTTTTAAGAGTAACTCAATCAGGGAGACTTGTTTCTGTTCATTGTATGAATTTGCCAACAACAATAACTCATCACGGTTATATCGGTATTGAGGATTTTAGAGGCGACATTATCAGACTGTTTCAAGAATGCGGATTCGTTTATCATTCTGAAGTTGCAATATGGAAAGATCCAGTAGTGGCAATGCAAAGAACAAAGGCTCTTGGATTATTGCATAAACAGGTTAAAAAAGATAGTTGCAGGAGTCGCCAAGGCTTGCCGGATTATCTATGTACTTTCCGCAAGCCTGGAGAAAATCAAAAACCAGTGTCAGGAGAATTTGACCACTTCGCAGGCGATGAAAATACTTTTCAACAAACAGGAAACCTATCAATTGATATATGGCAGAGATATGCAAGCCCGATATGGATGGATATAAATCCGTCTAATACATTGCAGCACCGAAGTGCAAAGGCTAAAAAAGATGAAAAGCACATATGCCCTTTACAGCTTGATGTAATCCATAGAGCTTTACAACTATGGTCAGCTGAGGGTGATACTGTGTTGTCTCCATTTATGGGTATCGGTTCTGAGATATACGAGGCTATTAAATTGAAGCGTAATGGATTAGGAATTGAACTTAAAGATTCTTATTTTGAACAGGCTGTTAAAAATATTGAATCAGCTATCGACGAAAAGAATCAAGCAGGTTTATTTTAATGAAACATATCTACATAGCATCACCATACACAGGCCAAGAGATCGAAGGTGTTAATCGTCAGATAA
>CAYOKY010000159.1:0-2368 GCA_964404695.1 Microcaldota archaeon
AAGATATTACTCCTTCTCCATCCATAATTGGCAGATTTAGGGCAATTAACGTCAATATTATTGAAACCCAAAATCTAGGTTCTTTATAATTAAAGAAGAAACAAGAAAAACACCACCCGTTATTATGAGGATACTTTGTCCATGCTCCACAGTTTCTACATCTTCCCATGTAAAAACTAATATACTCCATATTATTAACTTTCTTATGGAAAAGATACCCTATCAAAATGAAAATGTTAGATCCTAAAAAGTATGGCTTCAAAAAAATTCTATTTGGATATCTCTTAATTATAGTTCTTACCTTGATTGTAGTATTATGTTCAATTATCACATTTACTTTTACTATTGCTCCAAGATTTAAAGGTATGACTTCAGTATTTATTTTTTCTATAATTCTGATTCTCTATGTGGGAGTTTATATTTATGTTTTAATTAAAACAAGAAAATATTATGATCGATTGCCTGATAAAAATAAATTTAAGGTTGATGTTTCAAAACAAACTTTGATGTACATTTCAATTTTACTAATTATCTTTTTTATATTTCTTCTTAGCTTAAGGTTTCCTTTACAAAATCAGGGCGTGAATGATATTCCTTTAACTGTTAAGATTCAGGCTTTCTTGACCAATGATTCAGTAGAGTTTTATAATCAGACTATTCTTTTAGAAGCTAATAAAGTTTATAATTTGTATAATATCTCTGTAGAACTTGAAGAACCTATTATTCTTAATTTTAGTTTTAATGATTCAGAGCAAAAGTTGATCTTTGGACAGAATTGTACTTTTATTGATGAGATCTATGAAAAGGTCAACATTACAAAAGATGTAAAACTTCTTATGATATTCTCAAATAATTCTATTGATGGTATGGGGCATTTTTGTGGGAAAGGAGACTTCATAATTATGTCAGCAAATAGCACAATGCACGGATGGGTTTTAGCTCATGAATTAGGGCATGTTTTATCAGCAAAAATTGAATGTTGGAGATATAATCTAATGAAAGAATATTCAAGAGAATGTTATGGAGCCAATTGGATTACGCATGATTTTATCAGGGATTTACAACCTACTTACCTTAATCAGGATCAAGTTAATGCAATAGTTGAGTCGATTAAGAGATCTTTTCCGCAGCAAAATCTAACATCTCTTTAAGAGTTTTTAAAATATCTTCGGGATTCTCCTTTTGAAATTTATCTCCCTCAAGGTACCTCGCGGAGGGTCTGCATTCTTTTAACTTTTCAAATAAAGAAAGGTATTCTGGTTTAGAATTTCCTAATTCAGTCCAACCAACCAATCTCTTATAACGATGGAGATGACCCCCTTTAAAGCTTAAGAGAAGATCGTCTGGCACAATAAGTAAGATTGCAGTAGTGCATAATTCTGCACAAGAGAAGGCATTATCAAAAAAAGGTCTTAATCTCTTTGTATGTAGATTGTCAGATGCACTTTCATAGAATTCTTTTGCGACTTCTAAAACTTGTGAAATTTTTCTCTTATTGTAACGGGTATCAAAAGAAAAAACGATATTATTTTTATAAAATAAAATAGTGATATGACCTGCATTTGGATAAAACTCAGAAACATCAATAGACTCTACTTTCTCTAAATCACTAAAATAAATAGCATCCCCTTTCTTAATTGATCTATTCAATTTAGTCTTCATTACTGCCCTTACTTCTTCATTTAATTTAACTTCCATTTTAGCATATCCTAAAAACAATACTTGAGCTATTCTCAATTCAAAATTATTTGGGAGGGCTTCTTCTTTTTTTCTTTTCTCTATTTCTGGTTTAATCCATAGATTTATTGCTTGATCAATCAAACGTCTTACAAATTCATCATTTATATCAGTTATAGAATTAGATGTAATTATTTTATTCTCAACTAAAACCTCTTTATCTTTATGTTCCATCATTTTACCTATGAAACATATATTAAAAGACTTTTCTAGAGGGGTGTTATCCCTTTAATCTTCAGAATAATACTTCCAAAAACAAATTCCTAATAACAAAATAGAAATAAAAATATTAGCACCCAGAGGAAATAACTGAATCATTAATTGAGAAATAATTAAAGGCAATAAGGATAAAATCAATATAACTATAATCAATAAGAAAAAATCCCCAATTACTGTTTTTGTTTTATCTTTTGTTAGTTCCTTTAGTGCATTATAGATCCAATCTCCAAAAAAGAAGAAAACACCAAGTAAAGCAATCAACAACCAGTTACTAGCTAAAAGGGTCAGTCCGTCATTCATAGTCATATAACACTAAGGGTCTATAGAGATATATAAACGGTTCGGAATTTCGGACATATAATATACCCAAAAGATAAACGCTCCCACCGAGATTCGAACTCGGGTCACCACC
>CAYOKY010000160.1:0-2360 GCA_964404695.1 Microcaldota archaeon
CTCAACTTCCAATTAGAGTCTTTAGCCCACTAATTATTGATGACACAGGAGCAAAATTTTCTAAAAGTATTCATATGAAAGGAGATAATTATCCAGAAATAAGTGAAACAATTAAAAATATTGGTAAAGATATTAAAGGGAATATAGAATACTTAAAAACAATATGGGATGAAGTAGATAAGTGGGTAAATGACCCTTTTCTCCTATTTCGAGACTATAGCATTTCATATTTTAATGATATATTAGGGGGTTTAAGATAATGAAAACTATTTTAATAAGTTTAAAGGAAAAGCATTTTAATGCAACATTAGATGGTTCAAAAGGACATGAATTCAGAAGAAAAATACCAAAATATTATAAAAACCTACTTGCATTCATTTATGTAACAAAACCCGTAGGTGAAATAAAAGGTTATATTGAATTTGGCCCACCTATTGAAGGAAATATTAATGAAATGGTTAGTTTACAAAAAGAACATAATTATAGTTCAGAACAAAGTATAAGAGAATATTTCGCAGGTTCCCCTAAATGTTTTGCATTACCAGTAAAAAAATCTACTGCCTTTACCCCCATTTCATTGGAACAAATAAGACAAAAAATTTCTAATTTTATGCCCCCTCAATCATATATCTATTTACGATCTAAAGAGTTAATTGACCTAATAATTCCAAACGTTCCTGAATATATTAAAGAAATTTTAAGACCTAAAGGTCTTTTTTAACAATATTACCCAAAGACATAATCAAAAGACCTTTGTCTTCAATGTCCTGTTTTGGCCAATGTTCAACCTGATTTTTTGTGGTGCTTATATAAGTTATTTCCTTTTTGAGTGACCTGCCTGTATATTGCTTGTTTTCACTGTCCCATTCACGAAGAACTAAAAGGTCTCCTACATCACATTCAAAATCATTTAATCTGACTTCAAACCTTTTTTCCCCGGAAGCTATCAACTCAAAATATTTTTTAATTATCTTCTTGTTTATAGTTCGCATAAATATTAAAAGTAGAATAAGGTTAAAAGATTATTTAATCTTCAAATAAATTAAAATTTATTTTTTCAACAAATCCATAACATCTTTCGGGTCAACACGCAGGCGGTATTTTTTCATTATCTCCTGCATCTTTCCGGTTTCGGTTACAATCTTCTTAAGTTCAGTCTTGTTAAACTTTTTAATGTCAAGATTATCAACCGCCTGTTTAATTGTAATGTTATCTTTAATTGCAGTTTTCAAAACCGGTTCAAACGCTGCGCGCACAATCATACCTTTTTCATAAGCAGTCAACAATTGTTCAATCAAATCATCAGTAACTTCAAACCCGTCGCGTGATACAGATTTTAAAAGGTCAGTTATTACCCAGGTTGCCAGCTTTGGATCTTTAAACTTTTCAATCAGATAAAATTTTGGGTGAATCACAATCTTTTCAGCTAAATCTTTACCCATAACTTTTTCCAGACGTGCCAATCTTTTGTCATAAGTTTCCGGTGTCTTAACCTTGACCCACAACTTATCAATTTTAATAGGAAGAATATCCGTTTCAGGATACATCCTTGCAGAACCTGGCAATGGCCTCATGTAAACACTGTTAAGACCGTCAACATTACGCGTCTCTCCGGGCACTTCTAAAAGTTTACTCCTTTCATAAACCCTTTTCAATGCATTAAATGCAACGTCCTCAGGAGCTATAACCATTACAAACGGAAAATCCAAAGTAACCTGCAATTCGTCAATCGTTTCCTGTTCAAGTTTATACTTCTCAAAATTTTCATCAGAATGTATTATACCGCGAACGCCCGCGGGCTTGGCATAACCACTAAGTTCAGTGCCAAACCTGTAACCTTTCATCAATTCCATGCCAAACAGGCCATGGAAATTCGGCATTTTCAAAGCTATGACTTTCCATCCCTTTTTAAGGTTAGAAAAAAGATTGGATTTGGCACATTCAAAAATGTCAGTAACATCATAAATTTCAAAAGGATATTCAATCTTATTGTTAAACCGTTTTTTCAGTTCACTTATAATCCCTGCATAATTCTTTTGCCTTTCAATTTCATTAAAAATTACCTGTTGCATTTCGTTAATGTTTTGAAACCCTTTTATTTCAACCCTTGCACCCTGCGGTATTGAAAGGTTCACATCCTGTCGTATGGTACCAATCCCGCGCATGACTTTGTTCATCCTTAAAAGTTGTCCGATCTTTTCAGCAGTTTCAACTGCATGTTCTTTACTTATAATGTCTGGAGCAGTAGTTATTTCAATCAAAGGTATGCCCAATCGGTCAAGACGATATTCAGCAACATGATTTTGCTTTTTGATTATACCTGCACTTTCCTCTTCAAGACAAATGCTTTCAATTAACAC
>CAYOKY010000161.1:0-2325 GCA_964404695.1 Microcaldota archaeon
CATTCCAATACATTATTTCATTTTCACATAACTCAGAACAATCCACTGGCAGGCATGCGCTTCCATCATTTTCACATTCTTCGCTTATGCACTCGCTTTCAGCATAATTGCATCCGCCCTGCGCATTTGGAATTCCATTATAATAATAAATTCCTCCTTCACAGAAAACTGAGCAGTCTGCTGGCTCGGCGCATTCATCTTCATCACATCCGTAAACACAGTCTTCCGTATCATATTCACATTCTCCGTTTGCCCATTCTCCATCATAATAATGAATCTCCCTGGAACAGTAGTCATTGCATTCCTCTTCACGCTCAACGCACCCTTCTACCGAACATCCGTCCCCGCACATTTCTGTTTCATAGTCACACGATCCAGTTCTTTCATTGTACTCGCCGTTGAAATTGTAAACATTGCCGTCGCAGAAATCCGGGCAGACATCTCTTGCAGAACAAAGATTTGCAAAAAGCAAAAACATGAATATACTTAAAATAAATAGTTTATTTCCCATAATTTTATTTCCCATAATTTTATTTCCAATAATTTTATTTTCCATAGAATGCACCTCATAAGTGGATTAGTAACAGCTGAAACATTTTTATATGTTTACAAGCGAGAAAAATGACATTCTTTTACGGCTTCAACTGTAGGGATATATCCTAATTAAATTAAACTGAAAAATAAACCGGAAACCAAACTTTCGTTAGAACGAAACCGGAAACCCGGATTATATTTTATAACAAAAAGAATTCAGATTATCTTTTATAATAAAAAGAATTAGAAAATATAGAACAAAAAGAATTAGAAAATTAAATCTTAAGTTTGCCAATGAATCTTTCTATTGTACTTTTTAATCCTGGCACTTCCTTTTTAGTGCATGCCTCTTTTTTTGCTCTGGCCTTACCTCTAAATATTCTTTTTCTTGATTGTCTCCTTTTAGCACTTTCATACATGATTAATCCCTCCTGCTACTTATAATTAAACGTGATTTAACATGAATATGTAACATATAATTTAAAAACCTTAACCTTTTAATTATCTCTATGAAGAACTCTAATCGTTTAAAATCTAAACCTAAGAAACCTAATAAAAAAAATGGGCATATCCTGAGGAAAGCAGGGGTAATTAAACGTATTAGTAAAAAGGAAAAAGTTGAAAAAGCAGTATTGGATATTGCGTTACGTGTAGCTCATGAAGGGCATGGTGCGTTGTTTATTATTGGTGATTTTAAGAAAAACAAGGATTATGTTTGTATGTATCCAAACTTATTTGAAAAGGTTAAATTAAATATTTTACGTAAAGATGTAGTTCCTATCATCTATAAACTTGCAACACTGGATGGTGCAGTAATAATTAATGCAGACGGTAAAATATGTGCTTATGGTGCACGGGTTAAACATCAGAAAAATATCCCTGGCTTTGGAACACGACATGCTGCGGCCCGTGGTGCATCGCTTGTGAATGCGTTGTCAATTGTTGTCTCTGAGGAACACCGTATAGTACGGATTTTTAAAGGTGGCGCAATAGTAATGGAAATAAATCCTTATACTAAATCAGTTGAAAAAGAGTTGGATAAAATTATAAGAATATTGAATTCCCCTGAGACAAGTGCAATGGTTGCAGGTGCCTTGGGTTCTGCAATGTTGGCAGGTGCAGTAACTGCTACTGTAGTGTTGCCTGGTGTTTTTGTATTTACCGGCGGTTACATAATCTCCCGGAAAATCATGAACATGCTTAAAAGTTTAAAAAAGAGGTGAACAAAATGAACATTTATAACGGAGATTATCGTAAGTTAATGTTATTGCCTATTTTATTATTGATTGTTTCAATTCTATTTATTCCTAATATTAAAATGGGTATAGATTTCCAAGGCGGAACAATTATCAGTTTATATACTGACAATCCTGTTGATGTTGATACTCTAGAATCCAACCTGCTTTCAAAAGGATTGACTCCACGTGTTGTTAAACAAGTTCAATCCCAGATTGGTAACATTGTAGAGGTTGAAATTGAACAGGATGATAAACTTAATCGGGCAGAAGAATTAAGGGGACTGTTTTATAGCAATTATGATAGGTTTCTTATTGTTACTGATAAAATTAATAGTAATTTGATTAATACTAATCCGGCAGGTTATGAAGCTTATGAAGAGGAATATGAAACATTGGTTCCTGTTATGAACAGTATTCTGCAGGAAATTACTCAGCTTGCTGAGTCATCAGAACAGTATGATGTTGATAATGATCTTGAGTATGATGATGCTGATGATCTGGATAATATTTTTGATAATTCTTGGATTAAAGAAATAATTCGATTGTGTAAAGA
>CAYOKY010000162.1:0-2318 GCA_964404695.1 Microcaldota archaeon
CAATATTAAACTGGCCCGGGCGGGTTGAAACTAAAATCCCAATGTTTTTGGCCTCAGACGCCTTTACAACTATTCCCTGTCTTTTCTTAATGTATTGCTTAATATCTTGGGAAACGTCTTTAACGGAATTGTCATAAGGATTAGAAATGTAAATGGGCACTTTCAAAACGTCAAGCCCTTTGTGGAACGCTTGATAATGAAACCTTCCACTGCCAATGAAAAATACTGCATCAACCTTGTCTTCCAAGCTCGTGCCCGCAACGGCATCACAACCAAGACATTGGCCCTCATAATGACATTTCGGACCTTTGGCAGTTAGAACTTTGGTGCCACTTTCTTCAATCATTTTTTTAATTTCATTAAACTGTTTAATATGCTGAACAACTGAAGTTAACGCAATCGTATTGTATTGTTTTGCATTGTCAACAATCATCTGAACAAATTCAGGTTTAAGGTCAACATAATATTCAACGTATTGCACAGGGATTGAACACTGCCTGTCCTTGTGCAATGGGAAAGGCGCATGGCCAAAATGAATAATCTTATCTGCACCGATTGCTTTTGCTTCGTCAAACGCAACATCGCAACCGCCAAACGATTTTGATGATGAAAGATAAACCTGAGCCTGATTTTCATATTGTGCAACATATTCCAAAGCTTTCTGCTTTAAACCCTCAGGAAACTGTAAAAGTATTTTCATATGTTTCTCACCGATTATAAATTAAATGAAAAAGAATATAAAACAACTTACTGGCATCTAAAATTTGCCATTTATATTTACTCTTCAAAATCCTCTTCACCGTAAGTGGTTATGAAAAAATTATGTTCAAAGAAATCAAATGAAATCTCAAAATTATAAAATATCAAATATTCATTAATATACCTCATTGCATCTTCAAAAGTTAGAATAGGCCAGCAGAAAAGTTGTTCGCGATTATCTTTAATCAAATCATGAAACTCAACTTCAAAATCTTTAATCTCCTGCATAATTAAATCATCTTGTACGTAGAACCTAATTCGCAATCCATGATCAATTTCAAAAAATGCACGAAATGAAAAAGTTTTAAATTCATCATAAGGTTCAATCAATATGTTGTTATTAGACAGTTTAGGAGCTACACCATAATATAACGTAAATTTCATTTCAAAATCATAATAATCTCCCTCAAACCCTAATGTGTAAAGCATACCGTCAATAAAACCAATCTGATCTATTGAATTTTCATTATATTTAGTTCGATTAATACCTAATGATAAAGGAAAACTATGATCATAACCAATAAGTTTGCATAACTTATCAATGAAAAAAGGTTCTAATTCAAATTCACACTTCCCCTCAAAACCAAGACCTTCCAATGCCCAGGCATTAAGAGCAATCATTTGTTTAAATTCTTTAGGAGTAAACAAAGTTTCCACTGGCAAAATAAAATCACCAAACCCTTTAAACGGAAAAGAAGAAAACGGTTCCAATTTCATTGAAGAAAACTCGTCCAATAATTTAAACGCTTCCCCCCTAGTTTTACCATTAGGGTGATAAGTACAATTATTTCTTTCAAAAGTTTGATCAAAACTACCAATAAAATTCTTAGTTTGTTCAATAACTTTGCGGTGTGTCATAAAATAGATATACATAAAAATGTTTAAAAAGGTTAAACCATGATAGATATGCCCTGGCCATCTATTTTTTCAATGATAATCTCCTGAACATGACCAGTATTTTTAATGTCATCCAGAATATCATCAATGGAAATTGACTTGCCCAAGGCATTCTTGCCAACCTTAATAGTAATTTTTGGAACTTCAGCCTTCATGGACAAACTGTTTTTCGCTTTCCATTCACGTATAACGTCCATTGCCTGCTTAAGATAGTCACCCTTGGTTAAAGACATTGGGACATACCACTCAGAATTGGGCAACGGCCATTCGGATTTAACAACAAAGTTATCTGTCTCAGGATAGAAAACCTGGTAAATCTCTTCAGAAATGTGAGGCGTAAACGGCGCCATAAGTTTTGAAAGGGTAAGCAAAACATTGAACAAAGTATACCTTGCACCATCCTTGCTTTTCTCATCTTCACCGTACAACCTATACTTAACAAATTCTAAATAGTAATCACAAAGCTCATGCCACGTAAAATCATGGATTGCTTTAATTGCGCGATGGAACTCATATTTATCCATGGCCTCAGTAACTTCAGGGATTAAATTGTACAATCTTGACAAAATCCATTGGTCAACAACCCTAAGATTTTCCAGGTCACTGTCGTCATATTCATAATCCTGGATATGCGATTCAATAAACTTGGCAGTGTTCCATAA
>CAYOKY010000163.1:0-2292 GCA_964404695.1 Microcaldota archaeon
AAATTGAAATACTTGCATCAGGCCTTCTGAATGTAAACAAAACTAGATTATTTATGGAATTTATGAGAGATCAAAAAGATATTAATCCTAAAGATGTTTTCCCTAATTATGCAAAAGTAAAACGAGATATTAATAAGTTATTAAAAGAAGGAAACAATGCAAAAATGGGAGAATTAATGACAGGGTTTTGTACATTCTTAACAACTTCAAGACCTTCATACAGAGATAAGGAATTGAATAACATGGCGCAGTTTTTATCAGTAGTTCATATTGATACGGCTGCTATCTTTGTATCATTAATTGATAAATTTCAAAGAAGTTCTGAAGAGTTTAAATACATTACTACAATCCATAGCAAATTGATGAAGAAATCAAAACTATACAAAGAGAAGTTTTATGAAGCTATTGTGGAATGTGGTAAGGATGTATAACATAAGTGGGGGATTTCATATCCCCCATTTCTACTTAAAAGGAGAATCATGAATAATAATCCCGAAAGATTAAAAGAGTTAATTGCAAAATTTATATTAAAGAACAATTATTGGGGTTATCTATTTTCTAGAATAAGAAGATGCCCTGTGAAAGAATTACCATCTGTTGCTGGTGTTCGTCCAGAAAAAGATGGAACTATAACGTTATGTTATCAACCAGACATGATTGCCAATACCAGTGATGAAGATATTCTTCATGTGATTGAGCATGAGGGCATGCACCTTTTAAATAAACACATACCAAGACTACTTAGAATTTTATCAAATGAGATGATTGAAGAGCAGAAATTGTTAAAATCAATAGTGTGGAATATCGCTGCAGATTGTTGTGTTAATTCTCAAGCTCACCTTCCTAAAACACTTAATGTTAATGGTCATCAGATGACCTTATGTTTTCCTGATCTATATGAGCTTCCTGAAAATAAAGCTGCTGAATTTTATTATCATAGATTACTTAAGAAGGCTGAAGATCAAAAGAAAGCTATGGGTAAAGCTGGGGGTAAAGGTAAGGGTGGTAAAGGTGAGGCCGGTGACGGTAAGGGTGTTAAAGGTGAGGGTGATATGTTTGGCTCTGGTGGTGAATTACTAGATGATCATTCAGAATGGTTGAAAAATATAAAAGATGTAGCAGATCTCAGTTCTCTTTCTAGAAAAATTGATAATTATATTGGAAATATTGTAAGAGATTCTGTAAGAAATTTTAATAAACAAAGAGGAAGTCTACCAGGTTGTGTTGCTGAACTAATTGACGAGTTATTAAAGCCACCAAAGGCTCCTTATTTTCAAATAATTAGAAAGCTGGTTCGTGCTTCTAGATTTTCTAAATTTAAGAGAGCTTTTACAAAAATTAATAGAAAACGAACTTATGTATTTGCTATGAATAAAGAAAATAAAAGTCTCCCTGTTATATCACCATTCCCAGGAAGAACAAGAGATTTTACTTTTGATATAAGTCTTGTTTTAGATACTTCTGGAAGTATGTCAAAAGAAGAAATACTCGAAGGACTTTCTGGAATTAGAAACATTATTGAAAACGATAGATTTTGTAGAGTTTCTGTTATTGAAAATGATACTGAAATTCAAAAAGAATATAAAGTTAAGAAGCTTAGAGATATTCAATTTAATGTTAAAGGTAGGGGAGGTACAACTTTAGGTCCAGCTTTAAAACAATGCAAAGAAAATCAATCAGATGTCACTCTAGTTTTTACTGATGGTGAATGTGAGAACATCAATGAAATTCCTAGAAGACTACTTCCCAAGAAAATAATTTGGGTTTTATCAGGAAGAGGATATGCTGATATGGTTTATAAAACTGGATTTATTGTGAACATTTCATGAGATGATAGTATGTGGATAAATGGAGAATGGGCATATTACTATTGTCGAGATATAGAAGATGACCCAGAAGTGAGAAAATATATAACGACTCCTAAGTGGGCATACATATATTGTCGAGATCTTAAAGACAAACTAGAAGTTGCAAAACATATAACAGAATCTACATGGTCGTATATGTATTGTAAATTTGTTAAAGATCGACCAGAAGTTAGAAAATACATAACAGATTCTGAGTGGGCATCTAGGTATTGTAACAACATTAAAGATAGACCAGAAATTAGAAAACATATAAAGGAGTAGTCATGCGGATATTAGTTGGATTAGGATTAGGATTTATAGCAATTGCGTTACATAATGTGTTCACTTTAATTTTAAGTATCATGTATTTATATGTAGGTCTGGTAGGATTTAAAAAGGAGGAAAGTAAAATTGATTGAAACTAAAAAAAGGGTGATGGTCGTCA
>CAYOKY010000164.1:0-2292 GCA_964404695.1 Microcaldota archaeon
TTTCTTGATATTTATTATTTTCCTCTTTAACAACTTTAGAAAGTTTACTCAAACCAAAATCCTGATTTTGACCTTTATCTAGATTTTGCACATTAATTTTTTCCAACAATAAAGTAACTAACATACCATTAGAAATATCTTTAACAAAAATTCTTAAATCATTAATACCATCAACATCAACATCAACATCAATCTTTTGATCTTTTTTAATCATAAACTCTTGCGGTTCACTCGCAATTGTCACAGAAACAGAAGTTGGATTAATCATGTTGACAGTCAATGAATGTTTCTGATTATTTATACTAAAATCAACTTTATCACTATGCCTTAAAATAAATACTTGATCATCTTGAACCATGCTCAATGTTTTTTGAACAAATATAGTTTCGCTTTGACTATTACTTCCACCATATGTTAAAGGTTGATTTAGTTGATTTATAGTTATTGTTCTTATTTCAGTAGAATCATAATTTTCTACTTTATCTAGAATATCTGCATAATAATTATAAGTTTCTTCACCCACATCAACCCAATTTTGTTCTATTGTTTCACTTGAATAAATCATTCTGTTTTTTATTCTTCTATTATATAATTTGTTAATTTCATTTTCTGATAAAGATTTATTCCAAATCATAACTTCATCCAAAGAACCATTATACAAGTCACCAACCAATCCAACTTTACCCATTGTTAAATCAACACCAGGATTAACATCACCCATTACAATTCCAGTCCAATCAGTCACATTTTCCAAAACAGCATCTCTATAAATCTTAGATAATGAATTATCATAATCATAAACAAAAGCAAGATGATGCCAATTTCCATCTGTGACTGTGTTGATTCCACTCACATTTGCAGAATTTGAAGAATTCCCTATTAAAAATTGGGGTGAATCTTTCGCAACACTACCTGTTTTCATAAACCAATAATCATCACTTCCGACTCTTCCAAGCAAACGAACATCACTTGTTTTTTGAACAGAATTAACCCACATAGTTATTGTCCAACTATGCTGTCGAGGATTTAAACCTGAATTATTCCCGCAACTTATATAATCATTAACACCATCAAAACTCATGCCACCACCAACCTTTCCTGCCTCACTCCAACTAGCACCAAAAATCGTTCCATTATTTTCATTCCCAGAATAATCATAAACACTGGCAAGATTTCTATCAAAATTCCAATAACCCAACAAATACTTATTAGTAAAAAAACCATTATCATAAAGAGTATAACTCATATTTTCCAAATTAGTTTCATTCACAAAAACTTTAGCAAAAACATTAGACTGAGTAACATTCGCACCATCATTTTTAGTCGGCGAAATAAATCTTATTATAGGACTGCCTGAATCAATTGTCAAACTAAAATTCTTTGTAGTGAAACTATTCCCAGCAAAATCAAAAACATCATAAAACCAAACATAATCACCAACATAAAGATTAACAACTTTTTCAACTTTAGCAAACAACACAGCCAAAAACGTTGTCGTAAAATTATAAAACGAACCAGACTCATTATAAATATACAAAGTAGCATTCTTTAAACCAACACTATCACTAAAATTAGCCACAAAATTAATCGAAGTATTTGACGTGAATGTATTGTTTGACGGACTAATCAAACTCGCGTTTGGAGGCAAACCTTCAATCCTGACCCAATTTTTCCTCACAATACTAGTCTTGAAATAATTATCATCAACAGCATAAACACTAACATTCACCAAATCATCTACAGTAAAATTATTCTCATTCAAAGTAGAATCAAGCACTGTTCCGTTTATTACATTATTAAAAGTTTCATTAAAAACATTAACCTCATTCACATACCAAATAAAATAAAAAGTACTAGTATCATTATCAACATCAGTATATGTTGAATTCACTTTTATACTCATGTTTTCCTCATAAAATGATTGATTAAATTGTGGAGTAGAAACCACCTGCAAAGTATCATAAGAAGTATACAAATTAGGATCATAACCATAATCAATTTCCCAACCATCCAATCTTAAATCCTCATCAGAATCATTCATTTTAGGACAAGTATACTGAACATACAACTCATCAAAATCATTCAAGCCGTCCCCATCCAAATCCTGATTTCTTAAAACAGTTTCATTAGGCAAATTAAAAATAACCCAACCAGCTTGATACTTACCTACTTGCTGATTCGTCCATCTACCATCCGTAAATAAACCAAAATTATAAATTTTATCAAAACTAGTATTATAATAAAAACCATAATCCCAAATGTTTTCCAAAACAACATTAATATTATCAAAAT
>CAYOKY010000165.1:0-2281 GCA_964404695.1 Microcaldota archaeon
GTTTAAGTTCAAAATCGGTGATGATTTCACTAATCTTTGCCCGTTTAGGTGAAATCTTTTTCAAAAGTTCTGTGACTGTACCCTTGAATGACAAAGGTAGCATGTCAACGTGCTGTGGTTTATATGAAATCTGGATTTTCTTATCAATAATATGTTTGAAATATGCTTGTTGGATATTGTTAAATTTATCCATTGTTTCTTTCAATTCCCATTTTTTGGTATATTGTCCAAAGTTAGGTTTAATCATACCCGTCAGAATTTTCATTGCCGTGGACTTGCCGATC
Organism: Microcaldota archaeon; assembly: GCA_964404695.1. GTDB lineage: Archaea > Micrarchaeota > Micrarchaeia > Anstonellales > JAGGVH01 > JAGGVH01. The sequence continues at coordinate 285 of CAYOKY010000165.1, forward strand.
CCGTTCTTGCCAACAAACCCAGTAACACCTTCCTTGGGCAAGGGAACTCCATACAAACGGAACGAATTTTTACTGTATTGATAGATCGGTTCGCCGGTTTCATCAGGCAGTTTGATTATAGTTATGGCGTTGACTGGGCATTTCTTAACACATATACCACAGCCACTACAAAGGTTTTCATCTATTATTGGATAACCTTCTTCATCAATAGTAATAGTTTCCTCGCCCATTAATACTCCTGGACAATTCTTCTGGCAGGCATAACCGCACTTTTCCTTAACACATTTATCTCTGTCAATGATTGCAATACGCATAAGTTCACCCAATTAATATTTCACTTGATTAATATTTCACCTGCTTAATAATTGTAATTAATTTGTTGATTAACAAGTTGTTGATGAACATTTATAATCATTACCAAAAAGGCAATGGTTGTTACTAAAAAAAGTAATAAAAAGATTAATATGTTGATGAATTAGGAATATATTTCTTTAGGTTTTATAATAACTTTGGTTTTAATCTTGATTATGATTAAATTTGGCACTGCAGGCATACCTCTTTCATGTGAAGGAGATACTTCAGATGGAATAAAAAAGTGCGCAGAACTTGGGTTGCATGCAATGGAGCTTGAATTTGTTAAATCAGTTTATCTTAAAGGCGACGAGCCGGCAAACGTTGGCAATGTTGCAAAGAATCATAACATCAAACTTTCTGCACATGCCCCTTTCTTCATGAATTGTTGTTCACTTGAACCTAGAAAACGAGGCAATTCTATTGGTTATTTAATTTCGTCTGCTAAAGCGTTATCTTTAGCAATAAATGAATCAAGTCAAGATAAAGGAGTTATTGTATTTCATCCTGGATTTTACATGAAACGTGATAAGAAAGTTTGTATGGATGACGTTTTACGAACAATGGAAAGTGTTTACAAAAGGATTGATGATAACATTGTTTTGGGTCCTGAACTTATGGGTAAAAAGACCCAGTTTGGATCGCTTGACGAAATAATACAATTGTCTGAATTTTTTGGTCTTGAAAAGTGTCAACCTGTAATTGACTGGGGTCATTTAAATTCTCGCAATAATGGTTTGCTTAAGAGTGAAGCTGATTATATTAAAGTTTTTGATAAAGTTGAAAACAGGTTAGGTTCAAAATCTCTGAAATCTTTTCATGCACATTTTTCTGAACAGGAATATAGTGATAAAGGGGAACGTAAGCATATTCCTATGGGTACTGGAGAACCTGATTTTAAACATCTTGCTAAGGTTTGTAAAGAAAACGGGTACAAAGGCACTTTTATTTGTGAATCACCTTTGTTGGAAGGGGACGCGTTAAAAATGATTGATATTTGGCAAAAATTATAATTCATTATAATCCAGCTTTTTCTCTTAACATTTTTACCCTGTCAGTTTTTTCCCATGTAAATTCCATGTCCTCTCTGCCAAAGTGACCATAACTTGCAGTTTTCTTGTAAATGGGCCTGAGTAAGTCAAGCGTTTCAATAATGTCTTTTGGTTTGAATGAGAAGTTTTCCAATATTAGTTGTTCAATCTTTTCTTCAGGAATTTTATTGGTGCCTTGTGTGTCAACAAAAACTGATAATGGTTTGGAAATGCCTATTGAATAGGATATTTGAACTTCGCATTGATCTGCTAACCCTGCTGCCACAATGTTTTTTGCAACATATCTTCCCATATATGCACCAGACCTGTCAACTTTAGATGGATCCTTGCCTGAGAAACACCCGCCACCGTGATGACCACTGCCTCCATAAGTATCAATTATGATTTTCCTGCCCGTAAGTCCTGTGTCTGCTGCCGGCCCGCCAAGAACAAATTTACCGGTTTCATTAATGTATACTTTGGTTTCATCATCATAATAATCTTTGCACACAGGTTTGATTACGTGTTCAATCATATCATGTTTAATCTTATCTCTGTTAACAGTTTCATCATGTTGAGTACTTACCACTATTGTATGAGCTCGTACGGGTTTAC
>CAYOKY010000166.1:0-2273 GCA_964404695.1 Microcaldota archaeon
ACTAACTAAAACTAAATCTCATGAAAACTTTTTCAATAAAATGCTGAACAGTAAAATATTGAACACTAAATTAACCAGAGCAATTGTTTTTACATTCCTATCAGCAGCAGTGTTATGTTTACCAAAATTGTTGAAAGCAGAACAATTGGTTGAAAATCCAACGCCACTTATAGAAAAAATAGATAAAAAACAGGATAAATCAGTAAATAAAAACTTAGATTTAGTTACTGACGAATATAATTGGAGAAAACTATATGTAATAGAAACTGATTTTGTAACATACGAAATAATTGATTCCCTAAATTTGGGAACAGACAAAAATGATATTGCTATCTCGGATACAACTTACACAATATCATCTTATGGACAGGAAATTCAGTGCGGAGTGTATGCAGATACGGTTATTGGACAAGGGGGAGCACTTCATGACGGATGGATTACTAACATAACCCACATTCACGATACTTATGAATCATTGGTTTCTAAAGGACCTGCAGATTTTATAGGCGACTCGATTACCACAGGCATACAATGGCTACATCTTGAAGTAACACGTTATACTGTACCTGGGTTTGTTCATTGGGAAACTGAACAAAATAAATATGTCCAGCAGTCACCAGATGGAAGCTTGCCTGATGGAGTAGCAGGTGTAGGTGTAGGCTACGATGCTGGTGAATATGATTTTCAAAAAAGTTATTACGTAAATGACCCATTGAATATCCTTTCAGTTCCATTAAGCATAACCGAGAGCAATAAACCACAAACTATTGATATGAAAGCATACCCTAACCCTTTCAATTCAAGGATTAATATAGAATTAGATAAGGAAGTTACAGGATATGTAAGCTTATTTGATGTAAATGGAAGGTTGCTCCTACATAAAGTATTGGAAAATGAATCACACTTTATTCTGGACGATTTTGAAAATCTGCCTTCCGGCACTTACACAATTTACATAAGTTCACCCTATGGAAACAAACCAAAAACGATAACTTTAATCAAATAAATAAGTTTTTCTTATTTTTAAAAAAATTAAAAAGAAGAAGTTAACGGATATTATACTCCTGCCAACGTAAGGAGGAAGCACAATAACCGGTTTCTTCGGCAAACGGCGGGCATAAATCAAGACCGGTTAAGCCAACAGGCAACTTTTCACATCTGGGAATGGGTAAAATATCACCAGACAAATCAATTTTAGACCAATCTAAAACTGCAGAAATATCCTCTGGAGGAACAATTGTAATTTTTGTATCCTTGAATTCCTGTATCACGGAAACCCAGCCGTGATAACTCTCATCAAAACTACAGCGTTTTATTATTTCTTCGCATGTTCCGCTTGAGCAGTCATAATCCTTGTATGAAATTATACCTTGTTTAGCTGAATATGGCAAATCGGTTGATGTGTTAATTACATTACTCATTAAGTGATAGTAGATATTTATTTTAAAATTATTAGACTGAGGATTGTTGACAAAAATATTATCATCCTCAACACTCCATACACCACCAAAGAAAGAATCAGTACTTGGTTGGTCATCCCCGAATTTGAGATGGGTTATCTCAACATTACCTAATGTTTGTAACTTTGAATTATCAACTTGCTGAACAGTTGTAATAGAACTATATCTTACATTACTCACTGAACTCGATTCTAACCTAGCTTTATTAATATCTGATGTTGTCATTAACATCTTGCCGTTTTGGATGTAAATATTAAAAGGATTTGCAGTGCTTGAAATATCTGTATTCTCAAACTCAACTTTAAAGTCACTATTGGAAGAAGATATTTGACTGTTAAGACCGGAAATAGGTTTAAGACCAGTAACGGTTAAGTCATTATTATCTGCATTTGAATAAATACTGAATGAACTGCCGGTGAATTTGCTGTCTTCAAAGGTTGTCTGGCTTGTGTCTCTTAACTCAACTGAAGAATCAACTTCGGTTGAAGCAAACATGACTTTGGCATTATTTTCTGCTTTTATCGTTCTATCAGAAGTAAGCACAGAGTTTGAGACATCTGCAACTGAATCATCTGAAACAGTCATCATGAATTGGTCTGTGGCATAAGGCCCACTATACTCAAACTCCACATTCTCAAATTCGGTCTGGGATGTGCCGGCTAAATTGACTTTCCAGGAGATGTTGCTATCGGTTACCTTGATGTTGTTGGAAGTGCCAGAGACAGATAAGGCCTGACCATAACGGTATAACGGCAAAACCGTAGTTGAAGCCAATTTGCAGTTATTAATGTTGACATTGTTATGATTTAAAAC
>CAYOKY010000167.1:0-2272 GCA_964404695.1 Microcaldota archaeon
AGCGAATACGAAAAAGCATTAATGGAATTTGCATCAGACGGAGGTGCAAAAACTCAGTCGATGTATAACGATGAAGATAAACCGAGAATATTAAGGTCGCTTGCTTCAAAAACCGCAACACCATATCAGACATTTATGTTTGAAATGTGGAACACAGCAAAAGAGTGGGCTGGTAAAACGGGAACTCCTCCTGATACAAAGATGGACGCTGTTTATATGTTGACAAGATATATAATTGGTTTAGGTTTATTTAGAATGTTTGCAATGGCAACAAAGACAAGAAAATTTAATCCCGTTGAAGCCTTTTTGCCTTTTAGAGAATATTGGTTAAGTCCAATAATAAAAAAACTAACGGGTCAATACATGGGTAGAACAGGACAAATATCACCAGTTGCGTTAGGATCTGAAATAGTTGAAGGAATAAAGAACGTTGTTGAGAAAAGGAATTGGGATAAATTAAGTTCAGCTATGATTAAGTATGGGCCCGGCATGTTTGGTATTGGTGGCGGTGTGCAGATGGAAAGAGCATGGTCAGCAATGAAAGCCTATATTGACCCAGATAATGCGGTAAGAGATAGGGCAGGTAAAAAAATGTTTGTTATTGATGACCCGATGGACTTTTTAAAAGCTGGTATTTATGGGAAATGGTCAACAAAGGGTGGTAGAGAATATTGGGAAAAACGAGAACCAAAATCTATTATTGAAAAGTTTATAGAAGGCGGTAAACAATGAAAATAATTGACCCAAGCAAAATCAAACAATCGGATTTACCAATGTTGGTATTTGCGTCTAACACTCGTAGTTTTATCAGTTGGAGGATACGGGCGGTCACGAATGAACCGTACAACCATGTAATGCGGATGAATAAGGTTGGTTGTTTCGACTCGCAGAACCCAGGGGGCTACAAGAGGATTCCATTAGAGTCTTATGTCAACGGCTACAACAAGCTAAAGTTTGTTTATTTCCCTGACGTACCTACCGAGAAAAGGTTAAAACTTATTGACTTAGCATCTAAACGCATAATGAAGATTAAAAAAAAGAAGTGGTGGAATCCGTTTGGCCGATATGACTACCTTGGTCTGATTGGTCAACGGTTGGGTATAAGATGGTTACAGAACCCATTCAAAGATTTCTGTTCCGAACGTGAGATAAAAGATATTAATAAAGCGTTCAAGTGGGGAATTAAAGAACGCCTTAATCCTGGAGAATTAAACGACATATTAAAGACGCTCGCTAAATCTAAAACTTACGGTTATTACGTTCCCGAAGATTGATTCTTTTCTTTATCTTCACACATGTTTCTCGCATTCGGGTAATCCTTATCGGACACTCTTTTGTTATGCTTGATACAGCCCTTGGTCGGTAGGCTTAGTTTCAGCAGTCGTTCATCGTCCTTTACTTTGCCATAGTGTTGGCAGTCGTTACAGTATATCATTTCAGCCCCTTTAGTTTAGATTCCCAATATTCAAAATAGATGGGCGGTTTAATCAATCTATTAAGCCTACTTAGTTCATCGTATTGCTCTTGTCCGTAAGTTGATATATATTTCTCTTTCAACGTTTTGTTTTCAATATCTTCAATGTATCTATGGCATTCACGACAGACAGGTATTCTGTTTCTCTTATCCCACCTAATGATATAAGCTTCACGCTTAAATAGGTGATGCTCTTCTATTGCCATAGATGGACACATAAAACATTTACGGTGTTCTTCGCAGAATATCTTGTATGCGAGAGAGTCTAGTTTTTTTACTTCGTCTTTGGATATCATGCAAACCTAACCTTTTTTATTTGGTATTCAACATTGTTTAAATACTCATCTAGTTCATATTCTCTAATGCTTTTTCGTGTGTGGTTTTCTACAATATCTAAAAATGACCTTATATCTATTATAAAGCACATCTTAGGCGTTCTTGGGACATAGTACCATAGGACTATACTTGCAATACAATGTCTCAAATAAACGCAGTCAAATGGCTTTACAGTGTGAAACCTTGTCTTCTTGCCTGCAAAGATAGGGTTATCCGCTATTTTATGGTATAACCCACCCTCTCCAATCTGTAACAAGGCTTCAATTTGATGTTCCTTAACTTTATTAAAAGCAAATGCCTTACCTTTCTCTATTTTCAATTCATATGCGCCACTGTAGCTTTTTCTTTCTTGTAACCATTTTCCAAACATTGTTTGCATTTGTGCTTCTTTCATCATCCCTCCTCAAGCCCAATGGGCGGTTAAATTAAAGCTTTTCTTATAGCCCAAACTAATAAATTTAT
>CAYOKY010000168.1:0-2248 GCA_964404695.1 Microcaldota archaeon
TCCATTTTCCGGCACCAAAAATCACCCAAATTACCAGTATTTAAAGTTGTCTCGTGCCTTAAGCATAACAGTATAACGGTTGCAATTCTATTACGTTTTTCGAGGTCGTTTTTTTTGGATTTTATACTAGGTATGAATTTTTTACGGTTTTAGTAAAAACGTAACGGTTCATAACGCGCATAACGGTTTAGCAAAACCGAGGCGTAAAAAGTCAATGAAATGAAATTTGAAAATAGGTAAAAAGTGAGGAGAAAAACATGATAATTTACTCAAGACACCTCTTAGATTTAGGTATTCCGGTCCCTGAAGATGCTATCATTAGAATCAATATAGCTTGGTCTAATAGCTTAGAAATTTTAAGATCCATGGTCGGTTCTACCCCTTACCAAATATTCTTAGATTTCCCAGTTAACAGAAAAAAACCGCCATTGAGTAACATAGACCTTGAAACCGTCATGGACATAATTAGTATAAATAAACATAAAATAAAATACTTTGCTATCTCTAATGCTGAGGAATGGTACCGAATGGGCGAAATCTATGCTTTGCTGCCGAGTGGGGTAACCCTTGTACCAAAGATCGAAACGGTTAAAGGCATAATAAACCTTGAAAGCATTATGAGAGGGGCTAGATCTGACATAATAATGTTTGATTCAGAAGACTTATTCTCTAATACTGGAGGTAAGGTGGAAGAGTTTTCTTATTTCTCAGAATTTTTGAAAACAAAATGTAAAAACACCGGGATAAAAATACTTGAATTGTCTGGAGTAGTGTTCTCAGATGAGATTTAAAGTACATGTTATTGTAGCCTTAACCGGCTAATCTAGCCGTTTTAGGCAGCTAAGGAGGAAATCTATGAATATGAGCGACAAAACCACTGAGGGTCCAAATACGGCTGTTTCTAATAACGACTGCAATCTATGCAAACGTGAAGAAAAAACGCAGAAACATTACGAAGATGAGTTTGTTTGGGTAGTGGATTGTAAGACTTGCAAAGAATCTGCTTTAATAGTTTGGAAAGAGCATAAACATTATTTGGAACCAAAAGAATTAAAATATGTTTGGGGAATAGTTGTAAAGTTGTTTGGTGCGTTTGCTACTCAAGACCTTGATACAAACATGAATACTAATGCTAATCATTGGAACGCACATTTGCGGCCAAAAAAGTAAGGAGTGTTTTATGGAGTACAAAGAAGATCGAGACAGGGATCGAGCGGTTAAGACTGCCGATAAAGATATCCCAAACAAGCTAAGGTTGTGGGACGCTTGGTGCCAACACGGTAAGGACGTAATTCTTCAAGGGACAGATAAGTATAGTGGAGCCGCGAAAGATAAGTTTGAAACTATTGAGATAATGCCCATGGTCGTGGGTAAGAAAGGGTACATTGACTTTATCATTTGCGATATTATTAAACGGCTGATTAGATTTAGGAACGACGGCCGGCAACGAGATCTTGTTAAGATAAATGTTTGGTGTTATTTGTTGGATAAATTTTTGAAAGAATCAGAAGGAGAGTGACGGTGAAAAAATCTGAGATATTTGGGTGGCACTTGATATTAGATCTTTATGGTTGCAACCATAAAATAAAAATGTGTAGCGACATAAAAATCTTTGTTAAGAAACTATGTAGAATACTTAAGATGAAAGCCTATGGCCCCTGCGTAGTAGAACACTTTGGGCATAGCAACGATATGACTTCCGGGTACAGCGCTTACCAGTTAATAGAAACATCTAATATTAGCTGTCATTTCTCAGAGAAACATGGCACAGCTTTCATTGACGTATTTTCATGTAAACAGTTTGACCAAATTAAAGCTATGAAATATGTAGTAACTTTTTTTGGGGCAACAATAAGGAACCATCAGCTAATAATAAGGAACTAATGGGCAAAAAATTTAAACGTGGTGGAAAGAATTGGAACATAAAGTCCCGGGAAGTATATCCTGTTGGCGCATGCCTTCAGAAAAGATGGGAAGATTGTGTTAACCGCGGCAAGAAATGTAAGGAGTGCGTTCAGGTAATGAGTTGGACGCCTTCAAATTACGAAAGGAGGAAACATGAAAGAATTGCACCATAGAGCAACTAAATGCAAATTAGGTGAACAATCGTAAGGAGAACAAGGAGGACAGAATGTCTTGTAAGGGCTTAATATTAGCCGGCGGTGCTGGCACACGACTTCATCCAACCACTAAAGCTGTTTGTAAACAGCTATTGCCTATCTACAATAAGCCCCTAATCTATTACCCT
>CAYOKY010000169.1:0-2244 GCA_964404695.1 Microcaldota archaeon
AAATCACCACTGTTACCTGTACTGAAACACTACATTATACCCTCCTGCGGCAATATCCCCCGGACATCCATTTTCAAAAATTGCAATTGGATTTGAATCCGGTTTAGCTCCGGCAATATCCCTAGCAAATGTATAATGCATCGCACAATTAGTATCAATCAAACGTTTACCCGAAGCCAACAAACCCCTATTAACTTCAACATATCTTTGACCATCCATTTGCATATCAATACCACCTTTTGCCTTAAGTTTTTCAATAGTAGAACCATAATGTGAAAACCTACTGTAAGCCAAAATGTGATAGTCAGGATACCTTCCCTCCAATAAAATCTTAGCTATATCTGCTTCCATGCTTATTAAAGCCCTAGGAATACCTTTAAGACCTGCTTCAGGGTCAGCCGAGATCTGTGGACATACCAAAGTGTTGCCATCAGGATTATGAGTATTTAATGTTCCACCATCAGTTAAAATATCAAAGTTACTTGGAAGATCTTCAACAACATTAAATTCAATTAAAAAAGAGTTAATACAACCTACAATTCTACCTTTAAATTGACCTTCCAACATCTCTAAAACAACACCACCTTCACGAAAGTTTTCAATCCTTCGTTCAAACATGTCTTTATTCACTTTTTCATGACCTTCCCACTGCTTTTTAGTAAGCTTAAAAACCTGTGGAATATCATCTTTTTTCATCATCCTTACAAAACCATGGAATAAATCATCTGTTCCACGACTTTTAAGTTTAATCTTTTTATTAATTCCAATAATCTTAGTACTTGGAATCTTTCTTTCACAACGTATTCCTACCAAAGTATCACCCTTAAATATTTATATTATTAGATATGGGACAATTAATTTATATATATTGTGGTAAAACCCGGTTTTAAAAAGAAAAAGAATTAAATTATGTTAATTAAATCGTGCAAATAGCATCAAAACCAAGGGCAAAAGCAATACAAATGCTGACGAACAACTTTCATCGGGTGCATATTGCCCACATTCCTCATCATCAATCAGTCCTTCAACATGATCCTGGGCCAAACCCTGACTATAATAAATAGAACGAGCAGAATTAAACATCCCATGTGCTTCCCCATCCATACCATCTTTGCAATAAGCTTTTCCAGACATACGATAACTATTGGCTGACAACATTATTGAACTTCCACCTGCATAATCATTAAACCCATTGTCATAAGCATCACTTAGGTATTGAGCTTCACGATAATAAGCTTCAGCAGACCCAATATAATCACCCAACTGATCTTTATACTTGGCAATGTTGCCCTGTGCAAATGCCATGCCAGACCAGATATTAGTAGTTTCATTGCAACACGTTTTTGGCATTGTTTTAAAGTAATTGAAAGCTTCTCCATAATATCCAATCATTTGATTCAATTCAGTTGAAGTATAATTTACATCTGAAGGATAATACAAATCAAACCAAGCATTCATGTCACATTTTGATGTGCATCCACAAACTTCTTTACCACTATAAGTACTATTATAATGATACTCATCACTATTAACCCAAATCGGTTCACCATCAAAAGTCATCTCAGAAGGACTACATTTTCCTAACCAAGTTTGAACATAATCATAATCTCCTACTGCAAAATTAAGAACAGTCAAAAATAATAAAGCAAAAATAATTCTTTTCATAAAAATATTAAAACAATAAAAGTTTTAAAGCATTACTATTCACTTACCCTTAATCTGTTCCTTAATCTGTTCCTTAATCTGTTCCTTAATCTATTCCTTAATCTGTTCCTTAAACACTCCATTATCAGAAACTTCTTCTTTCAAGATATATTTCATAAATGATAAATTTAAAAATTAAATCTAAAAGAAATTCAAACCTGAAACGTGTCAACGTTAAAACTAAACTAGAAAATAAAATAAAAATTAAATAAAAAAGAAGAAAAAAAGTTGTTGTGAATTATTCATAATCATAATATATTTATGCTAATTCAACATTAACTGCTTTAGGGCCACGATCACTGTCTTCAACTTCAAAGTTAACTTCGTCACCTTCATTGATTCTAATTCCAGGTTTTAAACCCGTTATGTGTACAAAGTAATCTTTGTCATCGTCGCCGGTAATAAAACCAAAGCTTTTTACTACATTAAAAAATTTTACTTTTCCTTTCATATTATTTCAACTCCATATATATTTTTTGTATTTTTTATTTTAAAACCGAATTTAGATTCGGATTTAGTTTATAATTATAGGATGACCTT
>CAYOKY010000170.1:0-2216 GCA_964404695.1 Microcaldota archaeon
AAGTAAAAAAATTAAAACCTTATCTTGAAAAAATTGATTATACTTTTTTAACACCCGGGCCATTACCTTTAAAGTTAAATTTAGGATGTGGAAAAATAAAAGTAGATGGATATGTTAATATTGATATTCAAGAACGAGTCGAACCAGATAAAGTTTGTGATATTATTAAGGGTTTGCCATATGAAGACAATTCAGTTGATGAAATAAAAGCATTTGATTTTTTAGAACACATACCATTAGGAAAAACAATTGGTGTTATTGAGGAAATATGGAGAGTGTTAAAACATAATGGTAGGTTTGAAAGCTATACACCAGACGCAGAATATGGGCAAGGGGCGTTTCAAGACCCAACACACGTTAGTCTTTGGTCAGAAGGTAGTTGGCTTTATTTTTCTGATTTTGCATATAGAGGGTTATATGATATTAAAGCTAATTTTGATATTAAGGGAATGCAAAGGATTAACACAAATTCAATGGGAAGAATTTTTCATCTTTATGTTGTGGCGAGAGCAATTAAAGAGGATAGTGAATGTATAGAATAATTAATTTTTTAAAAAAGGAAATGTTATTATGATATCCGGTGAAATATCAGTAATTATACCAGTTGTAAGGCCAGTTAAGGCAAAGATTTGTATTGACTCTGTTAAAAAGTTTTTGTCAGGAGCAGAAATTATTACAGAAATTGATGTTAATAGAATTGGCTGTCCAAGAATGGTTAATATGTTAACTGAAAAATCAAATAATGATTGGGTTTTGTTCCTTGGTGATGATACAGAAATGGAAGAAGGATTTGAAAACGCAATAGTAGAAACCATCAATGACATGGGTGATGATTGGTTTGGTGTTATTGGTGTATACACTGAACCTGGAAATTTTCAAGGTCATTGGATAGCTCATAAAAAAATGCTTGATTTATTACCAGATGGTCAATTTTTTAATGAAGCATACAGTCATTGTTATTGTGAAAATGAACTTAAAGAAATAGCAGAAGAAGAAGGACGATGGACGAAATGTGAAGGTGCAAAATTATTACATCACCACCCTATAAATGAAGGTAGGGATGCAGACGATGAATTTTATGCAGATGCTTATAGTGACAAAACATTTAGTCATGATAAAGCAACTTACATTAAACGAAAACGAAAACGTCTTAGCAAGCTCGCTATAGGGTTTCCATTAGTTGACCCAACAGTTCCTGTTCAATTTTTTCAATCTTTTGCATGTATGGACAAACCTTCTGAGTATTGTTTGCTGATGCCTCAATTTGCACACGGACCCTATAGCGAGAATATTGCAGCAGCAAGGAATAGCCTTGTTGAACAAGCACAAGATGAAGGTGCAAAATATTTATTAATGCTCGATACAGACCAAGTATATCCAAATGATACATTAACAAAATTACTTTCTCATAGGGTTGATGTGTGTGGTGTTCGAGTCCACAGACGATGGATGCCATTTGATCCAATTTTTATGAGAGGTGATATTGGGAAATATGAAAGTGTCTCAGAAGAAGAAATGTATTCTGGCGACTTGATAGATATAGATGCAACCGGGGCTGGGTGTCTTTTATTCGATATGAAAATTTTTGATAAAATCGAATACCCATGGTTTAAATTAGACGTTAAAGATGAAAAACCTGTCGGGGAGGATATTTATTTTTGCAGCAAGGCTAGAAAAGCGGGAGTTAGAATATGTGTTGATACATCCATTGAAGTTGGACATTTAACGACTGTGGAAGTCAATCGTTTTTTACATCAAATTTGTAAAGTTATCAAACCCAAAACAGGAGATTAAATCACTTGACGATTTAAAATAACAAAAATTCGGGCGTAACCAAAGACCGGCGGGTCTGAAGTTACCGTAAGATTTTATATGGGATGCCGTTGTGGGCGCAACACCACAATCGCATCCTTTTTTTATGCCCGAATTTTTAAACCAAAACAGGAGATAAAACAATGGCAAAAGTAGGAAAGGACGGTAAAGTTACACTTGGAGCTAACACTGTAGTTGGCATGGGAACGTGGTCACTCGACGGGATAACCACTGAAGAGTTTGATGCGTCTGCATTTAATGATGATTGGAAAACCTTTCTTTATGGAATGAAAGATGGTGGGTCTGTTAGTTTTAATGGTCATTATGACCCAACTGACACAACTGGTCAGCAAATGCTTCAGCTTGCAAATTTTTATAATTCAGCATTGACTAATCTTAGATGT
>CAYOKY010000171.1:0-2212 GCA_964404695.1 Microcaldota archaeon
AGAAAACTTTTTAGGTGATTACCATAAAAGGCTAATTCCAAATTCAGGCGACTATTCATTATTGTGTAATCAACTCGAAGCAATGAATAAATATAATGAAATTCTTATTGAAAGAATTAATCTTCATTGAATAATTCCAGCGACAGCAAAATGTGAATATAGATTGTAAGATACCAAAGAAAAAAAGGAGTCTCAACTATGATTACAAAAGAACAGTTTTCAGAATGGAAAATCCATCCGGTAACTATTGAGGTATATAAAGAAGTTGATCGAGCTAAACAAGACTTAATTTTTATGTTATCTGAAGGAGCAACAATTGCGCAGGCTGCCGAGGTTACACATGGTATGACGAATAAAATGATCGGTCAAATTACTGGCCTCAATCAACTGTTAAATTTAACCTATGAAAATGAAGACGAGGAGTAAAATTATGCAGATAGAAAAATCTGGAATTATCCCTACTGGCGGCCATATTTTAATTTTTCCTGATCCAACTGAAAGAACCACTAAGGCTGGTCTTATTATTCCTGATACTATAGCCGATAAAAACCAGGCAGAGGCAACCTCAGGTGAGGTAGTCTCTATTGGAGCTTCCGCATGGAAGGATCTTGATGATGGAAAACCCTGGGCTAAGGTTGGTGATCGGGTAAGTTATGGGCGCTACGCGGGTGTTGTGATGAAAGGTCATGATGAATTAAACTATGTTTTGATTAATGATAATGATATTCTTGCAAAGTTGGTGTTTTAATTATTCGCCATACTCACTGTTCCAGAAGTGTAAAGGGAGGCGCTCGCACTGATCGAGGCATTAAACAGAAAGGTAAATAAGGAAAGGAGAAAGTTATGACAGAACAATTTATTGAGGATATATTAGCTGAGGGTGGTGTAAAATCTGCTGACGGTAGTATAAAATCTGATGAGGAAATAAAACCTGTTGGAGAAATAAAACCTGTTGAAGAGCCAAAAGATAAAGAAATTTTGGTAGATGAAAAAACTTTGGTAGATGAAAAAACGTCTTTAAAGGAAGAAACGCCCAAAACTGAAGTAACTATAGAAGATTTGGCTACTCAAATTGGCTGGAATCCTAATTATAAAGGTGAAAATTCCATTGATGCTGCCACATATATTTTGAAATCACGTGAAATTCAAGATACTATGCATGAACAAAATACAGGACTTAAAGGTCAATTAACCAATATGCAAGGTTCAGTTGATGCCTTGAAAGAGCATAATGAACATGTATATAAAGCTGATGTTCGCCGGATGCAAGGTGAAATTGAAACACTTAAGAAAGAAAAACGCGCTGCAATAGAACTTGCAGATATTGATAAAGTAGACGCTATTGATAAACAAATTGACGACCTGCAGAAAGATTTAACTGTTCCAGAAGCAAAACCTAAGGAAACAACAAATCCAGTTTACACCGACTGGGTTAAAGATAATCAATGGTATTTAACTAATCCTGAAATGGCAGCTTATGCTGAAAGTGTTGCTGAGCAATATAAAGGTGCTCCACTAGACAGAGTTTATCCAATCATTCGACAAAAGGTCGCTGAAGTTTTTCCGGAGAATTTTGAATCACCTGATAAATCTAAATCTCCGGCAACGCTTACCATTGATAAACCAGTTGGTCCTTCCAATCCTGTTGAAGCACCTACAAATAGTGTGGCAACACCAACTTTTACAAGGGCAAATCTTACTCCAGATCAAACTATGATTATGAATCAATTTGTGAAAACTGGTGTAATGTCAGAAGATCAATATATTAAGGATATTGCAAAAATGCAGGAGGCATAAAAAATGACTGAAATTAAAAAGGAACAATCACGAAAAAGAATCCCATTAGGTACTCGTAATGTTTTAACTGCACCGCAAAAGCCTGGTTTCGTGCGCCGTTTTGTTAATGATAAAAAAGATCGTATTCAGCAATTTAAAGATGCTGGATATTCAATTGTTGAAGAGGATATTCAAGTTGGTGATCCCAAAATTGGGAAAGCAAGCCAGTCTGGTAGTGGCGTAGATGTTCAGGTTGGCGGTGGTCAGCGCGCGATCCTTATGGAAATTCCAAAAAAATATTCTGAGGAGGATCAAAAAAGCGGGCAAGATAAAATAACGCTGATGGAAAAAGAAATGCAAAGAAATTCTAAAATGCCTGGACAGGATGGACTTTCTGGTCAGGTACAACTTTCATAAAATTTAGTGAGGTGAATTA
>CAYOKY010000172.1:0-2208 GCA_964404695.1 Microcaldota archaeon
TAAAACTCTTATGGAGATAAGAAGGGAGATTGATACAAAATGATACTAATTGATAGCAGAGAAAAAAAGTACAAACATATCATTGAATATTTTGATGCAAACAACATAGAGTACGATTATTCAAAACTATTTGTAGGTGATTTTGCAACTGCGAATAATCAAAAAATATGTATAGATCGCAAGAAAGATTTAATAGAAGTATCGCAAAACCTTTGCCAACAACACGCTAGATTTAAACGAGAATGCGAGCGAGCGCAAAAGGCTAATATTAAATTGATAATCCTAGTTGAGCAAGTTGGCGTTGATAATATAGAAGATGTACGAAATTGGATTAATCCTAGGCTGGTGAATTGGGAGTTTACAAATAAAGCACATCAGCAAGGAAAAATGCTGTATAGTAAAATATCAGATAGTCCGCCGATTAACGGAGAGAAACTATATAAGATTATGCAGACTATGACAGCACGATATAATATAGAATGGTTATTTTGTAGTAAAGAAAATACGGGTAAAAGAATATTAGAATTATTGGAGGAACAATAATGCTAGAGCTTAATAATTTTTATAACATGGATTGTATGGAAGGTATGGCACAATTACCAGACAATTATTTCGAGTTGGCTATTGTTGATCCACCTTATGGAATAAATTTTGCAAAAACACATACAGGAAATGGTTGGACTATAAGAGAGGGAAAAAACTGGGATGAGGCCATACCTTCTTTTGAATACTTTGAGGGATTAAAAAGAGTTAGTGAAAATCAAATTATATGGGGAGGCAATTATTTTACTGATTTTCTTAAGTCTTCTATGGGGTGGATACTATGGGATAAGGGGCAGAGAGATTTTAGTTTAGCGGATGGAGAGTTGGCTTGGACTTCGTTTGATAGGGCTTTGAGAATATTTGATTTTTCAAGAGCAAAATTAAATAAGGTTAGGGGGGGAATACACCCAACAGAAAAGCCAATACAATTATATGAATGGTTATTAATTAATTACGCTAAAGAGGGCGATAAGATTTTAGACACTCATGTCGGAAGCGCATCATCGCTAATTGCTTGTCATACTTTAGGCTTTGATTATATGGGATTTGAATTAGACACAGATTATTTCAATGAAGCTACCGCAAGACTTGAAGCGGTTAAATCGCAAATAACATTTGACTTTTCTGTTGAATAGTAGTATACTTTCATATACGCATAAAGAGGAGGGGAAACTATGCAAGCAATAGATATTATAAAAGATAATCTATCAATGCAACATATCGCTTTCAAGTACGACTTAGAGGTAGATAACAGAAACTTTATTTGTTGTCCATTTCATGGTGAGGATAATAACCCTAGTCTAAAACTATACGAAGAAAACAAAGGCTGGTATTGTTTTGGTTGCAATCAAGGTGGCAGCGTGATTGATTTTGTGATGAAATATTTTGATTTATCATTATGCCAAACAATAAAAAAAATCAGTGTTGATTTCAATTTAGACTTGCCGAATAATAAACCTTTAACATTAAAAGAAGAGCGCGAACAAGCGTTGCAGCAAAATGCTAAATTGGAAGAAGAAGAGAGAATGAGCGCATTAAAAAAATCAGACAAAGAACAGTATTATGAACTACTAGAACTTTGTCAAACGCTTAATACCTATAAGTGTGAGCTTGCACCGAAAAAGCCAGATGATAACATCAACCCTTTATGGCTATTAGCTATCAATAATATTGACTATGTGCAAAATGAGTTATTGGAAGAGGATGAGAGGATAATGGATAAATATGGAAAATTCTAAAAAGGGTATTAATGTATTAAGCTTATTCGATGGAATGAGTTGCGGACAAATAGCATTAGAACGAGCCGGCATAAAAGTTGATAATTATTTTGCAAGTGAAATAAAAAAACACGCAATAGACGTTACACAATATAATTATCCTGGTACTGTCCAATTAGGTGATGTTACCAAACTAGATACTTCAACTTTACCGAAGATAGATTTGCTATTAGGTGGCTCACCTTGTCAAGACTTATCGCAAGCTAATATGGACAGAAAAGGATTAGATGGGGATAAATCATGTTTGTTTTGGGAATATGTTAGAATATTAAAGGAAGTTAAACCGAGGTATTTTCTCTTAGAGAATGTTGAAATGCCATTTGAAGATAAAAAAATAATCACAGATACTTTAGGAGTGCAACCAGTTAATATAAATAGTAATTTAGTA
>CAYOKY010000173.1:0-2190 GCA_964404695.1 Microcaldota archaeon
ATTATCAACCATCATATTTTTATATCTACTTCTAGAATCTTTTATTCTAAAATGAATATCATCACCTTGTTTTCGTTTCCAAAATGAACCAAGAGACAACACTTCATTATCAGGATATAATTTATATTTTTTAGAAGGTCTATCTACAAAATAACAATCAACTATACCTTTATCTATACTTTGTCTTACTTCAGAAACTGAGTCTATTTTTAATGTTAAATTTTCTTTTATTAAATTAATTTGAACTCCATTACTTTCAGTTGGTAGTTTATCTGTTTTGAAATCCTCACGAATAATAGTTGTACCACTTATATTTTTCTTTGATTTAATATATTCAGTGTATACTTTATTCTGAACTCTTGTTAAATTTTTTAATGCTTTTTCGCGTTCAAGGGAATTAAAATTGGCAACATTCTGTACATCACTTTCAATAAGTGTTGGAGTTTCTCCTTTTTGTACATTGGTATTAAAAACAGTGTATTTGTCGGTTTCATGTCTTAATTTCAAAACAGATTCATTGGTTGGTTCTGCATTTTTCTTTATGAATTCGAGGGGGACATATCTTTTACTTCGTTTAAATCTCAAAGTTGCTCTTTCAATTGATTTTTCTCCAGGAATATTTGTTCCATAAAGAATTGTTTCATAACCTGATTTTTCAAATTGGTCTATTTTCTTTTTTGCATTTTTTGTATTCTTTAAAGTGGCATCAACAATAATTTGTTTTTTTTGTTTTCGATATTTTTCTAATGCCATTTCAAATAGGTCAGAACTTTCTTCATGTAAAAATCCCGCATTATAACCATTATATTCAGGTAACCAACCTTTAAAGTCGTCAGCATTTAAATAAATAAATTTTGGATATGCTTTATAATCTTCAACTCCTTCTTTCCTGTCAATTAATTTAGAGATTGCACTAGTTTTTCCACTCGCAGTTAATCCTCCAATGAAAATTATTTTTGGTTTTTCGCCACCCTTTACGATTGCATTTTTATTATCTACTTTCAATAATAATTTTTCATGTAATTTTTTTCTTTCGGGAATATAATCATTTGTTTTTTCATCGTAGTGTAATGTTCGACTATCTTTGTCAAAAGTTGTATATTTTTTTATTGACTTAACATCCTTTTTATTTTTAGCAATTTTCTTATTTCCTTCAGTCACAGCCTTACTCATTTGACTTTCATTCTGTTTAGTAAGTGTTTTTACGGGGTCTGTTCCAGGAGTATATATTTCCTTATTTCCTCCAGAGGATTTACCTTTATTTGCAAAAAACCATTTTCTTTGGGCAGGAGATACGAATGACATTGTAATATTATTAATATATTAAAGTTTATATACTTTTCTAAATTAATTTTGAGCTGGATTGAGCTCAAAAATATATTAATAATATTTATAAAGGACAACTACCTAAGTAAAATATGAAAAAGAAAAAATATACAAAGGCTGAATTAAAAAAGATGCGGCTTGTTTGGTTAAAAAAGGCAAGAGCAGCAAAGAAGAGAAAATAAAAATGGCAACAAAATATAAAATGAACGTAATTGACAAGACTGCTGGATGGTTAGTTATTGTTGGTGCTCTTAATTGGGGACTAACAGTATTTAACTTTAATCTTGTTACATGGTTGGCTAATTTGGTGAACTACACCCCATTAGCAAAGATTGTGTATAGTTTGGTTGGACTTTCTGCAGGGTATTTCCTTGTAAGAATGTTGATGAAATTCAGATAAATAAACAAATAAAATGGCAAAGAAAAACATAGTAAACGAAGTACTGACAGACCCTAAACACTGGATGGGTTGGGTAATTTCCACGGGAGCAGTAATAGGAATTCTTTCATTTTTAAGTATAGATGGTCTTCTTTGGAACTGGTTCAAACTTTTCGCACTTCTCTTAACAATTGTTTCTGTCGATGTGATTAAACATATTACGAGGTTACAATGACAAGAATAACTAAAAAGAAAAAAAGGCAAAACAAATTTATATTTGTAACTTTATTTGTATTTTGGTCATTTGTTTTAATTTTCAATGGTTTTACACAACTACTTTCTAATTGGTTTCAACTTAACTTAGGAACTTTCATGCTTATTGCTGGAATTGGTTTATCTGGTTCAGTAATTTATGGTCTTTGGTTAGCATCTGGAGGAAAGTTTTAAAATGACAGCTCTTTCTGATAAAAGACGTGCGTTTGTAA
>CAYOKY010000174.1:0-2092 GCA_964404695.1 Microcaldota archaeon
TAAAGGGGCTTTAAGGAGTTCAGGGTCGTATGATTCCGCTACATCGTCAATAAACTTAGGGGTATATTCGCGTCCGTTCCATACACCTTCGCGGAGTATTTCAATCCATTTTTCTGTCGCGTATTTTCCCATATATGACTCCTGCAAAAAAATGTTTAAGAGACGGTAGATGTTAGCTTCTCCTTTGTTTATACAAGAGATTAATCAACAGTGCAAGATATATTTACTTATTATTATCGTGGGGTCGTATAGGTTATTATAATGTTAATGATAGGTTATTCGTTATCTTTCCGATTACTTTTTTTATGCTTTTTTAATTTATCAAGATGTTTAATATTTCGTCAATTTATTTATTTGCTATTTCCTTTTTCTTATTTTTCAGCCTCCTCTTTATCCCTTTTTTCCCTTTCTTCGTTTTCTTTTTTAGTACCCCAATACCAAATCGCTAAATTCCTATCATCAATAATGCCATCCTCAATGCTATCATCGACATTAATAAAACCTTTCTTTGTGCTGTTTGCATTTGGTTTTCTGAAAAGAGTTTGTTTTATTTTAAACCCTTTCTTCCTAGCAACTTCGACTATATCTGCGTTCCTTATCCTCATAACTTTGCCTCCTTGCTCTCCAATGAATTCTTTTTGGTTTTTATATATCATGTCCCAAGTTGATAATCTATCTTTATACTCCATTGACCACCCCAACCCTTTATTCATCACATCTTCAATAGAACTCCTGACGGCATCGGCAGTACCACTTTTCTGAAAATCACCAACAAGAATATAAGTGTATTCGTGGTCAACAGCTAACATTCTACTTTCAGAACGCCTATATGCATGTGCGTTCCATTTTATATCTCCGTCACTAAACATCCCGCCAAGCGCTCTACCATCCCCATGAATGTCTGGGTGGGTATGTAAAAAACTGTGTGGATTACTGCTACCCATTGGGTGTGGTCTGCAAGAACCAGAATTCCTTTCACTTACCCTAAAAGACGTTTTAGGGCTACTCTTATTTACTATTTTTCGTGTTATAGTGCTGTAGCCGTCTTCAAGCCCATCTTTCGATGATGCTAACCGCGCTCTTTGTAAATTTTTGAATTCATCTTTAGAGAAGACCATTGGATTTTCTTGGAAATATGCTCTGGAATCTTCGAAAATTTCTTCATATCTATCTGTATCGCCATAATTAGACTCTATAAACTTATCTAATTCATCAGCATAATCATCAACGAATTGAATATCGTCCAATGTATAACCCTCCAATTTTCTAGTTTGTTCAGCCCATCTTTGATACTTTCGTTCCACGACTTTTTTGTTGACCTTGAATCCCGCTTTTTTATAATCAAGTATGAATTCGGGATTTGCTTGATTCCATGTTTCAACGACTTCATCGGCGTGTTTGCTTAATAGTTCATATATTTTTTCGTCTTCATATTTGAAATAATAACTGCTTCCTTCTGGACGCTTAAATTTTAATTTCGGATATTTCTTTTGTAGAAAATCCTCATAATGGGTTCTAAACTGACCAAACTGGTTATCTTTCCATACTGGGGGTTTATGCATAGAAAGCATTTTATTATTTTGTATGTAAGTGAGTTTGACCTGTCGCCCCCGAGCAAAATCATGCAAGGCATAACCAAGACCTTCTTTTTGACTTGAAGTAGTAACAACTGCATAATCTTTAAAGCTACCTTGCGTTATTTCAGCCATCCCTCTACCTGCGTTACTGATTGTGCGTCTATACATTTCTCCGGTCTTCTCATTATATACAGTTGTAAAAGAGACAGCATCATCTTCGCTCGCGTTCCTCAACCCAGCGTACACGTTATCAAAAATATCGTCATTGGCTTCTGGCGCAATTTTCAAGAATTCATCCTCAAAGTCATTGCCCACTGGTTTTGGTATCGGCTCTGGCTCTGCAACTGGCTTAGGTTTTTTGATTTTAGGTTTTTTGATTTTAGGTTTTTTGATTTTAGGTTTTTTGATTTTAGGTTTGACTTTCGGCTTTAAACCAACCCATTCACCGGGACCAAATTTACCTCTAGTATATTTAACATACTTTTCTGCCGTTTCCTCAGTTACATATACCTCCT
>CAYOKY010000175.1:0-2087 GCA_964404695.1 Microcaldota archaeon
AAATCTTAAATTTTTCTCTAAGCTGAAAAATACAAGCGCAATAAGAAAAAAATCCGGTTTTATACCCCAAACTGCAATGGTATCTGAAATAACTACTTGTAAAATCAAAAAGGCGAAAATATCTGAGCTTCTTCCAGAGCCGTTTGGACCAAATAATCTGGACGTAACTGTTTCTGAAGATTGATTATCTAATATTTCTGTTTAGTAGTTAAAAAGAAAAAATAAAAAGATTATTGATTTTTACTTTGGGTTATCCATCTTTCCAATGAATAATATTTCTCCTGTATTATTTTCTTGAATTATGTATACGAACGGGTGGTTTGCGTTGAATATGATTCCGTTTCCAGGTGCAGCTGCAGATGTTGAAAGTGTTATACCTGTTGCAGCAGCGGCTTCAGTTCCTTTTTCATCCACTTCAATATATGTTTGATGTATAATGGATGAGATGTATAAATCTTTTGCAATGCTTGTTAAATCTGCATCTTCAGTAAATGTTGTGGGCATGCCCATTTCTATTAATGCATTCTTCATAGAATATTTATTTTCAAGTTTAAACTTAGGCATGTAAACTTTAACTTCATTTTCATAAAGTTGCGATCTCCAGCTTTTAATTTGACCATAACTTAAGTTGTCTATTGTTTGCTGGTTGTTTATTTTTGGTAGAATAATCATCATGGATAAGTCGTTGCCTTTGTAATCCATCTGCAAAACCTGGACATTATTATTTTCCATGTATTCAAAACCATTTTTCTGGTACATGGTGTCAATCATGATATTTTTATTGTCTGCTAAGTAAAACGGTCTTTCCTTGGTTGCACATTTGTCAAATTCTTTGACCCATTCGCCTTTGAAATATATTGCATTGGTTAAAATGACGCGGTTTAAGCCGTTAATTGAACCTTGTGGCAACAGGTCTTTGATTTTATCATTGGTTTGTAGTTCAACCCATGAATTGATTGTTTGTCTTGATTGTTCGGCCTGGTTAAAGTCAAGTTTTGTTATTTCACCACCGTAATAATCTTGAATAGTTTCAATGTAGTTCTGTTTAATATCAAAGTCGTCCTTGATCCATAAAGCATTGGCTGTGTTTAATTGATATTCTTTTGAATTTGAGTTGAGCAGGTTGTACATGTATGCAGTTGCTTGGTCACTGTTCTTTGGATAATGGAAAACTGACTGGATTTCATATTTTGTCTGGCCGTTAGCGCCCTCATAAACCATGCCCATTGCATTTGAAATGCTGTACGGAGATAAAAATAAGTTTTCTTCGCCTTTGTTTTGGTAATAATTAAACATATCAAAGGCAAACTTATTGTTTGCATCTACCAGGTTTGAAACGTCCTGTTCAGTTGCGTTGGTTTCCAATGTTGGTTTTGGTTGCGTGCATCCGCTCAATAACAAGACTGCTATCATTATGATTACAAAAACATATATTTTCATAATTAGTTTTCAAACCGGTTTTTTATAAATATTACTAATCTTGTTCGGTTTTGGCCTTGATGTCTTTACCGCATATTATGCCGGTTATTGCTGCTCCAATAATGTTGCCTGATAATCCGGCCGCATCACCGGCAACGTAAAATTTTTTAATATTTGTTTCCAAGTTTTTCTTTGTTTGGATCTTTGTACCTCTTAATTTTATTTCCGGTGCATAGAAAAATGTTGAGTCGCCGTTTAACCCAGGCAGGATTTTGTCCAATTGTTCTATTCCCTCTAATAAGTTGGTTACTACTCGGTATGGTAATGCCATTGAAATGTCGCCGGGCACTGCTTCCTTTAATGATGGGGTAATATGTGCCCGTTCAATCCTTGTTGGGGTGCTTCTTCTTCCATTTTTCAAATCTTTTAACCTTTGAATTATAGGTTTACCGCTTCCCAGTAATGTTGTACCTTGGGCAATGTATTTTGCGTATTCATGGCTATTTTCCAATGGTTCAGTTAAATTTACCTCTGCTACTAATGCAAAGTTTGAATTTTTACCGTCCAGTTTAGAATTTGAATGACCGTTCACACATACAAAGTCGTCATACTGTTCAGTTGCAACCAACCCGTGTGGGCACGGGCAAAACGTTCTTACAACGTCGTCA
>CAYOKY010000176.1:0-2077 GCA_964404695.1 Microcaldota archaeon
CTTCCCGATGAATCACCCGGATGCATCAAACTTTCGCCCGTCCGCACAAAAGGCTTGTCAAGTTTAACCTTTTCACCATTCGCACCAAGATGATCAAATTGTGATTCCGGGGGGTGTCGTGGGTTTCCCATGATGTTTGTAACCCACTCCTTACCGTCCGTAATACGACTTTTTTCATATCCGGCAAGTTGACCCGCATTGAATACCTTTGTTGTCTCTGTACGAGCAATTCCTTGTGCTTGGCTTTTTGTCACTCCGGTCAAACCTTTAATTCGTTTTGCAAGGGCATCCCGTGATTCATTGGCATCAATGCTTAATGTCATTTGTTTCTGCATTCTTTTATGGAATGTTTTGGAAACACTTTTAACTTTTTTCATTCCACTTGATACAACTTCTTTTTGAACGGAAGGAATTCCCAGTGCTAAAAGGTCTTCTTCCGTAGCCTTTGCAATGAAGTTTGATATTGGCTGTCCTACCGCATCTTCAACTTGTTTGATACCATATGCAAACCCGGATCGTGCAACAAACTTATATGCCGGGGTAACGTCCTTAATCAATTGCTTTGAAATAGCTGTGACGGTTGGGGCCTTTGTTTTCCCGGATGCTGCAACCTTCTTCAACATAGATTGAAGACTTCGATCATATGCAAGGAATAATTTCTTTTCAGAATTTATCCTATTCAATCGAATGATATTGAATGCCCGGTTGTTCCGTCTTTTAGTTGCCATTATATTATCCATGCAATTTAAATATAGTTATTACCAAATATGACAATGTTTCATCCAATTTTTTACTCCACCATCAACCCATATACTATACCAATTTGACATATAAAAGCTCTTGCCCGATTTAAAACTATTCATGAAGTTGAACCATGATATGACTTTTTTACATTCACTTCTTTTTACCCATCCAACATCATCATTAACTAAATAACCAAGTCTCCATGAATCGCAACGAACCCCATTCGATACAATATATTTTTTCCCTTCATACCAAACCGCATCACCTAAATTTACCCGAAACATCCATTTGATAGATAACCACAATATGAATATTCTGTATTTAATTTTTCTTATTTGTCGTAACATTTTATTATTCCTTTTATTTCCTTTTTCAAAGGTTGTGGGTGAGTCTTGACACCCCCAACCTTCTTTGCCTGTTATATATCGCTGTGCGAAGGAGAGCTATAACAGTAAATTCTTAATCATCATAATCCAATCTTTTCATAAATCTACTAAAAAACAAAGAAGCTTTACTTTGAATAGAGTCTTCCAATTTAGTCCAGTTCTTTCCGGCAGCACGTTTCCCAGCATCCGTCACTATGCCCGCATATTTATCTGCCACTTGTTCAATTTCCTTTTCAGTGATAGAATTGTTAATAAGTTTTGGAAGAACTTTCCCAATGATCATTCCGAATGCCACTTTGATAATCCAATTCTTCATTTTTTGTTTCTCCCTTTCTTTAAAATTATTCTTCACCTTGATCGGTTTCACCACCACCAAAGGATTCATTGCTTGTACCTTCATCAAGTGGAGCCGTCAATGCATCAACAAGCGGAAGCAATGATTGATTGATAAATCGTGCTTGTCCAAAATTATTTTTCTTATCTTCAGCTTCATCCATTTTTTTATAATTCTTTTGTGCCCGATATTCTTCAATTGAAATAATACCGTTTTGAAATTCACCTGTTAACCTTTCGGATTGTTCTTTAGAATCTTCCCGAAGTGCCGGGATGTCCGAAGTATCAAACTTGCACCAAAGCTTTGTGTCATAAGGTCTAAGAAGTTGCATATCAATAGTTGATTCAATCCTTCTCAGTTTCGGGGGCATTGTAACCGTATGAAAGATTTTAATCTGTTCACGGCTATTAGCATAATTTGCATACTCAAATAAACCAACCATTGCCGGGGGAACACCAAGAACACCAAGCACCCTTTCCCTTAGACTTTTTTCAAACTCCCGAAAACCCATTTCTTCAATTGCTTCCGTCAATGGTTCAACTTCAAATCCCGGTGGAAGTACAATTGGCTTACGGGAATTCCGTGGGCCTTGAAAATCTTTTTTCCATCTTTC
>CAYOKY010000177.1:0-2076 GCA_964404695.1 Microcaldota archaeon
CTCGTAATCAACGTCTGGTAGGGGGTTCTTTACCCCCCCTACTTAAATAAACAATGCCTTGAAGCAATACATCAACAGCAATACATCAACAGCAATACATCAACAGCAATACATCAAGTCAAAAATAGTTATCTGAACTACAGCATCTCTTCTATATCATCAGCGAGATTTTTGTCATATCCTTCAATGCATTCTCTTTTTTCGACACCATCAATTTTGCGGACGATACAGACTGCCGGATATATCATCCCAAGGATTTCATCTTTTTTTATTTCCAAAGGGATATCATGTTTACGGAGAACAGGTATTATATTATGTAATGCCAGCTCACAAGAATCACAGTGTTCCATAGAATAAAATTCGATTTTCTGAATGTCACTCACATATCATTTCTCCATTTGGTCCACGATAGCATCGTTGTTTTTTCTTCTTCACAACTTTAAAATCCTTCTCCCCCCCATCTTTTCCGTACATAATATTGGATGTAGTTTGAGGTTAATAATAGTTATCACTCGTTAGCAAGAAGACCACCAAATTCACTTATTTCTCCTTCCGAATCTTAAAGTCCCACTCTTGATGGGACATATCACGCAACAAAGAAAGTAAACGAGATATTAACAAAAATAAATTAGGTCTTTTACGGTCATGCACACTTTCAACCTTAAACAAAGGTTTACCTGTGAGGAAACCAGACCTGTTCACAGTCATTAAACTATCGAAATAAGATTTTGTATGCCAATAACTCTCATGCGTAACATAATTACTCCAAGTAGGAATACGAATAAAAATAAAACCATCGGGTTTAAGAATCCTGTGTATCTCCAACATAAACAAATGTTGATTTACATGTAAATGCTCAAAAGTATTAGTCATACGAATTTCGTCGATACTGTTGTCATCAAAAGGCAAAGGCAACTTCTCCAAATCAATAAACTTCACTCTATCGTCTACAGGAACCTTATCATAATTCTCCCAACCATCATAGACATTAATCCCACAACCTAAATTAATTTTCAAAGTCATTTCTTTCCATTCCACCTTTTCAGTATATAATATTGAATATATTTTGACTTTAATAATATTTGTGAGAATAATACATTGAAGCAATGCCTTTAAACAATACCTTTAAACAATACTTGTAAGCATCAATAATTCCGCAGTAGTTGTTGAATTACTGCCCCATATAAAACCGCAGTTGTTCATAATACTGTATATAAACAATCAATGAAACCACCTGTCTTTCACATTTGCTTTCTTATGCCATTTCTTTTCATAATTGTGGCAACAACGGGCACACAGATGTACTACAATTGTAATACATATCCATCCTAATGCAAAATACATGAAAAACCAACAACGAAAATAAAATCCGATTAAGAAAACAATGAGTGTAACAATAAGACAGATATTAGTCCATCGTTCAAGAACGTGTTCTCTTTTGCCAAATGAGAATGCTTTGCGGTATGATTCCTTTTTAGTATCCATCGTTTCTCAATTCTATTTATAAAATCTATCGCCTTTTTGGTTGTTTATATTTGATTCGTTCTAATTATAAATTAAGGTCGAAATCGCATTTATAATCACAATCGCCACATGTAGTTCGATAAATGTTTTTTTCTATCCACGTAATTTTCAACAATCCCTTGCATTTTTCACAGAAATCACGATGTATTGTTGGATACCATCTTATCTGTTGAAAATAATGGTCGTCAAGTTTGAATAGGCCAAGTTTTCCTTTTATCGGAAATGGGATAATTTTTTTAATATCTTTGAGAACCCATGAATAGGCACCATCATATATCTCACATTTTGCAAATTGTTCATCATCTTCCGTCATTGGTCTGCAATCTATAAGTGTAACATCGCAAATTGCAAGTCCAGAAAGTGGGTTTTTTGGATTTCTTGATACACAAATTAATATCGATCCACGGTAATCAGTTTTCCATTTGCGTGTTTCTATTGTTTTTTCACCGGAGTAAATGAGTGAAGCCCAAGGTTCCTTAACCGATAAAGCCCTAACTACCATTTTTATTTTCACCATATTTTAATAGACAATTTTGATTACTTTCTGTTTGT
>CAYOKY010000178.1:0-2058 GCA_964404695.1 Microcaldota archaeon
ATACCTAAGAAATCAACCCCTACCAAGTACCTTTTCGCTATCTGACCACCCAACCCCTCTATATGCCCCTATAACAGGCTATCTCTACTCATTAGTACCAAGCATCGACAAGAATAATAACGGCTTAAACAGCATACTAGACGCATTACAAACGATTTATGATTTTACCATAACATAACAATAATGTACTAACAGTGAGCAATCACTCATTTTGATACTGAGCATCCACTCACTAAATCTTTTTCGCTTTTTTTAATAATATTCTTTTTTTATGTTTGACTTTTAATCTAAAATGCTGTATTCTTTAGTTGTAAGATAACGAATAACATTTAAAGGAGAGAGACAAATGCTTTCAAGAGAAAATGCCGAAAAGATTATTACGAAACTCGAATCTGTTAACCTAAAAAAAACCAGCCCTTTGACTGCACAAGAATTAAAGGAAAAATCGTGCAGGCTTCAGGATAATATTTGTGACACTATGTCTGACCTGCAAGATAGAGTAATAATTTTAATTGAAAACTTTTGGATGCGTGAGCATAAAAACAAAATGACTGGAAAGGTAATCAAATGAAAACTTTATTACTCACTTGCCTTATGTTAACAGCCTACACGCTACAGGCTGTTAATATATGAAATTGTCAGCAGATGGTGTTTTGTGTAGAATAAAGAGTTGGATCAGGTCAAAGGATAACGAGTTAACAGGAAACAACATGGCGAACAAGAATCTTACAAGTGCCAAGAAGGCAAAGAACGACGAGTTCTATACCCAGTTACCTGATATTGAGAGAGAGTTAAAACATTACAAACGCCACTTCAAAGGCAAGGTTGTTTACTGTAACTGCGATGATCCGAGAGTAAGCAATTTCTTTCATTATTTCTCTTATAACTTTGAGGAGTTTGGTTTGAAAAAATTGATTACAACCTGCTATAAGAATCAAGATATGGACTTGTTCAGTCAAAACAACTCTGAACAGGCTATTTACCTGGAATATGATGGAGATAAAAAAGGCAACAAGGTGCCTGACCCAGGCGAAATTGGAATAAAACATTTGAAAGGTGACGGGGATTTTCGTAGCGAAGAAAGCATTGAACTTTTAAAACAAGCGGACATAGTCGTGACTAATCCACCATTTTCTTTGTTCAGAGACTATTTAGCTCAATTGATTGAACACGATAAAAAGTTTATTATTATTGGGCACCAAAATGCAATATCATACAAAGAAGTTTTCAAACTTTTTAAAGAAAACAAAATATGGTTAGGTTTTGGATTTAAAGGTGGTGCTGCTCATTTCATTAATAAACATTATGAAGATTATGCCACAGCAGGAGACCATAAAAAAGGAATGATTAGGGTTTCAGGTGTAGTTTGGTTTACAAATCTTGACATTGATAAACGACATGAAGAACTAATTCTTTACAAGAAATACAACCCAGAAGAATATCAGAAGTATGATAATTATGATGCGATAGAAGTGTCCAAGGTAAAGGATATACCAATGGACTACAAAGGGGTTATGGGTGTTCCAATTACTTTTGTAGACAAATACAATCCTGAGCAATTTGAAATAACTGGTTCTGACTATGAAGTAAGGGAAGGGCTGTTGCCAAAAATTGTGAATCCCAATTGGGATGGGAAAATTGACAGGGGCTACATAGACGGCAAAAGAATGTATGCACGACTTCTGATTAAAAACAAGAAGGCAAAAAACTAGATATGGAAATCAAACTTAAAGAAATAACAGTCCGTGAACTGTCAGATGGATACCAGGACAAAGAAAAAGACGGCATCGTCGGTTATAGCGGAAAATTAGATATTCGCCCTCCTTATCAACTAAATTTTATTTATTCTTTGAAAGTTGTTGCTATTTTAACAAAAGAAGGAGACAACTAATGACCAACGATTATGATTACTGCTACTGTTCAGAATGTTTTACCAACGCATCTGATTATTATGATATTACCAGCAACCATCCAGGCGATTTTGTTTGGTTTGGCGAGTGGTGTTTATGTCCTAATTGTCAGGATGTATTTATTAACAATAACAAGGGGGTTTCAAAA
>CAYOKY010000179.1:0-2044 GCA_964404695.1 Microcaldota archaeon
TTCAGCTGCATTTAACAGCTTTTTATCTATAAGTCCAAGTTTTTTATAGGTTGTAACTATCATTTTTCATCACACTCAATAAAAAATGGGGTCATAGGGATTTGTTCAAACTTCCTTTTTCAGTTTTGGTTTCATCGTCCTATTTTTTGTTTCCTTGATGAAACTTCTTTTTCTAAAAGAAGTTTCTTGAACCCTAATATGCAGGTTTCTTATTCACGGTATGAGTTCTTGCGAACCTGGAGCCTACCGTGCTACCTGGTTACACCATGACCCCGTTAACATAATATTATTATACCCATTTATTTTTTAAATGCTATCTCTTGCGCAGGATTAGGATTATGCCCATCAATTGTAAAACAATAATCAATATACCAACACTGAACAACACCATAATTTCAATGTTATTACTAGCTTGCATTTGCTCCTGTTCAACAATTTCTTTGTCTTCAAGGTTTTCAATCACATCTTTATATGCTTCGTCGTAATAAGCAGACATTACAAACAGTTTTTCAGCACTGGAAGTATCACCCGTCTCTTTCAAATATTTACCCTGACCATAATACAACTTTGCCCACAACCCCTGCGGTTCATAACTTTCTGCCATGTCATTTATTTCATCTTTTACGGAACCATCGGACTGTGCAGTTGTCTGCAATGCTTGGGCAAACGCACATTCATAAATCGTAGCAATATATTGCCCATTCTTAAAATTGTCCTGTGCCAAACTATAATGCCATACAGCATCACCTGACGGCGCAACACTATTAGTTATAAGAGTCTGGGTATTTGACAACCATTTATCTGCAGTATCTTTCAGATTATTTTCATTAATTTCATTTGTTGAAGAAGGGTTAACTGTTGTTAACATTTCACCAACTTTTAACCATGCACGCGCATAAGCCAGGTCATACACCTCATAAAACAACTGATCACCTTTCTGATTTATGTCAACGTTTTCAATCTTATCTTTAGCCCATGCATATCTCATTTGACCGCCGATTACATATTCAAAATTGTTTAATGTTTTATTTGTCAATAAATCAGAATTATACAACGTTCCATTGGTCTCATTATAAAACTCATCAAAGTTATTATATTTAGTAAGATATTCAACAAACAACAAATCAGTATAATGCAAAAACAAATTGTTAGCCGAAGTAAACTTGTAACCTTTGTTCATAAGTTGTTCCTGATAATCAGTGTCATCATTAATAAAATCTATAACATTAAGAAGCAAAAGCGATGACGGATTAATAATCTCTGACTCCTTTAAAATCTCAGAACGCAAACCCATCACAACAAAATCAAAATCGCCCAGATCATTTTCAATTTCCGGCACGTTAATGTCAGGATGTTCCATAGTATAATTCACCATTGGCAAAATCTCATTAGAAAAAGTATAACCCAACAAAGTATCAATATTGTCAATGTGCACAATTTGAATGTTAGAATTTTCTTCAATTGTTGAAATTAATAAGTAATCCTTATTACGGTTGATTGGCGTGATAAAATAATCCTTGGAAAATATTGAAGCTGCATGAGCCTTGCCTATTAACCCTCCAACACTTCCAATATTACCGTCATCATCAATAGTTCCACTTATTGAAATATCACTACGCATGGTTTGATTGGTTATTGCACCATAAACACCGCACGTGAACAATGCACCTGCGCTTGGCCCTTCAATGTATGACCCACGTGCAGGTATGTCAAAGTAAACATTACATTCATTCGAATCATAACCCGCCTTTTCAAACGCAACCTTGACTGCTGAAACCTGTGACTGTTGAGTAGTTGTACCCATTAACGGAGAAGTTGACGTAAATATTCTTCCACTGCCCGGTCCAATCGCAACATAAATAGTTAATAATCCGCCATCTTCATGTCCTAATATTGCGGGCGCTTGGAAAGTTGAACTACCAACTGGACATTCTGCATAAAACAAAGTTGCCAACATTAACAAAATAAATATCTTTTTCATAACCCCACCTATTCTTAAAAATTTAAATATGTTTGCACTATTTTTAAATTGTTAAATATGATT
>CAYOKY010000180.1:0-2003 GCA_964404695.1 Microcaldota archaeon
ATTCTGAATTGCTTAATTTGTTTGTTAATTTTATTGATACAAGTTATTTTTCCCCATTACATTATGCTTGCCATGTTGGATGTATAGATATTGCTAGCCACTTGATTGATAAAGGATCAATTATTGATATGAAAGATGCATACGGTTATACACCTTTGCATCTTGCAGCTTGTAAAGGAAATAAAGATCTTATTGATAAGCTTTTAGATAGTGGGGCTAATAAAGATTGTGAGAGTTCAGATCAATTTACACCATTATTATGTGCTTTGCTTTATAAAAATGAACCGGTCATACACAAATTAATTGATCGAAGTTGTGATGCGGGATGTTCTACAATTGGTGGAATAACTCCGCTTCATCTAGCAGTAATGAATTGTTTGCCTAAATTTGTTCAATGGTGCTGTTCTAAAGGACTTGATATTAATGCCAGGACTCATCAAGGAGATACTCCTATGCATAATGCTGTTCTTGCAGTCAATAAGGAACTTGTTCAATATTTAGTTACTAGAGGGGCATCTGTTACCAAGCGTAATTATTTAGGTATATCGCCATTAGACCTAGCTTGCGAAAATCCTGAAATCAAAAATATTTTAGAAAAAAAGCTTGCGGAGAAAAATGAGGCAAATGGATCCTCCAACCATTCAGATACTATTGAGAATGAAATCCTTAACCTTTATTCTATGTATATTAAGTTAAAATTAAAATTGCTTAAACCAGCATGCCCAGAAGCTCTACCGGATTTTCAAAGTGTAAAACTATCTATTTTAAATGCCCATGAGGTGCTCATAAAGCACATATGTTTTTGTTTTATGGTTCAAGAACCTGAAAATATATTTGATGAATTCATGCTTGTTCAAAGAGAAAAGGATCTGCTTTTATTATATGAAAGAGTTAAGCACCAAAAGAAAGATGAGATATTGTGTCATTTATCCTGCACATCTCCTGATATGGCAGATGTTCAAGAAGAGAAAACGTACAACCGTATTAATGAAGACTTCAAGAGAGTTATGTTATATGCGATAAATGAAGCTGAAGAGGAACTTCGCGCATGTTCGCAGAATAACATGGATAGAAATTGGCATGAGAATTCAGATATGGATGAAAGAACATCAAAACTAATCATTGAAACTATGAATCAAGAACTTAATGAGCTATATCAATCAATTTGTACTTCATTCAAATATCGGAATGCTATTGCAGATGGCCAACTTATTACCATAAAAAAGAATAGTGGTCATGTTAAAGCACATATGCGTTCTCAATTTAAAAGATGTATTCTGAAAGGACCTGCTGGTAGTGGTAAAACATCATGGGGGCAAGCTGTGGCGAAAAATACTGGGGCTCGTTGTGTAATTATTAACTGTGTAAATTTGGCAAACGAATATCAAAGATCTCAAACCGTAAGAATTAATGAGCTTTTTGAGGACATAGAAAAAGAGATGCGTGAATCTGGCATGCCCTATATTGTTATCTTGGATGAAATAGATAAAACAGACCCACAACACTATCACAAAGACAGACAAAATTCAGATGGAATAAAAGCAATTGAAGTTATTTTGTCAAGACTAATAAATAAAAATAATAACAACCTGGTGGTAATTGCTACAACAAATTATATTGAAGTTTTACCAGAAACTATTAAAAGCAGATTTAATGAGGTTTATGAAGTTAAATTGCCTGATAAAGAAAAACGAGAAGTAATACTCACGCAACTTATTAAGAATCAAATCGATGGCAATCGGGTGAAGGTGGATTGTAGTTCGGAAAAAACTATTGCAACATTAGTAAAACACACCGATGGTTTTTCCATACGACGAATTAAGGAAACACTCGATGCAGAAATTGACAAGTTTATTAATTGCCAAGTGGTTCGTGTTGATTCAAGTTATTGTGAAGATGGTATTATAAAAATGCCAGCAAATATTTTAATTGATACTATGTGGAAGCATTCACTTGGGTGGTCCGGATGGTTTAAAAAAGTTTATAAAGCATGTGAACAAATG
>CAYOKY010000181.1:0-1993 GCA_964404695.1 Microcaldota archaeon
TTTCTACAACACTAAATCCATAAGGTGCCATTTAATAATTCCTCCATTAAATGTTTGTTAAAATTAATTTAAATTAGTCTTCCTTCTGTGCATCAAGAACATTTTTAACAATACCCGTGATAAGGGTATTTATATCAACTTCCTTTTTAACGTCTTTATCAACAACACCCATTCCTTTACGAATGGCATCTGTCAATACATTGGTAAGTGCTTTCTTTGTGGGTTTTTTGTCATCCCCACCATCACCATCTTCATCATCGATCCCGGCAAGTGCTGCAAGAATTCCGGCTTTGGCTGCACGGAGTTGTGATAATGTCATTTTGGAATATTTGGCCCCGGCCTTTGAAACATCTTCATCATCATCGGAAGTGTTTCCGGCTTCAATTTCATCAAGCCGTTTGTTTGTTTTTTTCTGTCCGGCACCGATTGTTTCCAAAGAACCTTCGATGTTTTTCAGTACTTCTAATAGTTCATCCACTGATTTAACCTCCTGATTTTTGATAATTAAAAATTCACGTTCATTTGCTGCCCGATCAACAATAGAAACTTCCTTTGTTAAAATATCGGTTAAACGTCTTATTGGTTTTTTGTTTTTACGGTTCACTGGTTGCTGACACCCCCCTTATTGAGTATCCAGTTAATTTCCCACTCTTGACTAAATTCCAAAGCTTGTTATCAAGTATAAGGGAAGACATCACCCATGTTCCTTTCGTGACGATCTGTTTACCAATTTTGAAATCAACAGGGGCAAGATATGATTCCACAATCCGTAATGAATCTTCACCAAAAGATTTATGCATTAAACCATTGCCTTGACCGGAATAGTTTGCCATAAATTCATGTGCCGATTTCCTAATTTCATCGGCTGAATAAATGTCCCCTTGTCCATCGGTTGTTTCAGGTTCCAAAACTACCCCGGAAACCAATCTTAATTCCGTCCCCTTTTCAATGGTGACATCATCAAATTTCAAAGCTTCCGGCAATAAATAAGATGTTGAATCAATCATTTCCAAATTCAACTTTAAAAGTAAACTTTTTTCATTACCCTTATCCTTTCCTTTTTGGGTTTTTTGTAAATACTCTAAATCCTTTTGTAATTTCTATTTTGAAACATCTTTCATTTTATCAATTCCAATTCCAAGAATAGGTTTTTTTCGTACCATTAATTTTCCTCCTTTTCAAAAATTATATCGTTACCTTGTTTCGGTAAAGGTTTCGTATGTTTATTTCCACCCGTCAAAATAATATCGGGAATCCCAATACCATTCGGAAAAGCTTTACAAGTAAATTTTTCTAAATCATTAAAATGATAATTTTTACATTCAAGACATACAGGCTTTTTAGCAATCATTTTTTCACCCCATACTTTTCTTTCATTATATCAACTACTTCTTTTGCATATTTGCTTGGTTTCTTTGCATTCAATACTTGTGTAAAACTTTCTGCAATAAATTCTTCTTTGCCCTTTTTAGTATATTCAGATATAAAATATTTACTCTTTGTGACATCCCATCCTTTACCCTTAATCCACGGAAGTTCTTCATTTCTCATTTGTGCAGAAATAGCTTTAATTTGATTCTTTTGTATATTTCCAATAGCACTTGTTATTTCATGATCAACAATTAGAACGTTACCCCTATCAACAAGAGTCATTGAATGTGCAACTTCGTGATCAATAATAGCTTTTATATTATCTTTTGTTCTGCTAACGGATGGATGAAATCCTGATTTAACATCGAGTCTATAAATTTCATCCAAAGTATCTAAATCATTAAAATAAAATTTATTCAGATGTAATTCATCATGTGTTGCTGCTGCATAAGATGTTATACCAGTTCTTTCCTTATATTTAGTAATAGGAATAACCCAACCCTTTTTCACTTCAAACATTGCTTTATTAACTGCATTCAATCCATCAAGATTTAAACCACTTGTATTTTCAGTTATTCCCAAACTATTCTTAGCAAATGCTTCCGCTTCCTTTAATGTCTTT
>CAYOKY010000182.1:0-1991 GCA_964404695.1 Microcaldota archaeon
CATGATCTTATGTTTTGTCACAATTGCAGGAATGTTAGCCATGGCCTGTTTTGTTTTAACGTTTCCAATAAGACTTACGTTGTCGGAAACAAGGAAGTCGGTCCTGAAAAGTTTAAGAAGATTAAGAAAATGTTGCAGACTGAAATCATAAGACAACTTGAACAAAACAAGAAGTTTGATTATAGCATTTACAATTTTTTTGAATAAGTACTGTAAATGTTCAATCAGACTTGAATAAATGTTCAATCCGATTTACTTTTTTGCTATCTTCCACATTTCTTTAAAAAGGTTTTTGTATTGTTCTGCAATCTTTTCAGATGTTATTACAAATGCCAGGGCATTGTCAACTTCAGCCCAGTCATAAATGATGACTTTGTTCCTGAAAACCGTAAATGTTGGAATTGAAAAACTAACGAATTTCATATTATTAAATATCCATGTTTTGTTTCTGTGTATCTGGCTTGATTTGTGTGCAATGCCTCTTGCTTTAACTTTATTTTTGTCTAATATTCCGTTTACCATGTCAAACAGTTTAATGTTAAGTTCTTTTGCAAGCTCGTGTTGCTGTCCTCCTATGAAAACGTATTCCTCATTTTTCCTTGCATCTTTAAGAAGTGATAAAAACATTCTACGCATTGCGTTAATTCCCCTGAAAATCTGTACTGATTCCTTGTTTTCTTTTTGGTTGTATTTACCTTTTAAATAAGGCATTAGATTTTCAATCTTGTTTCTTTTCTGGTTTAAATAAATTAAAATTGTTTCAGGGTCGCTTATGTTGTAATAATTAACATTGTTCCGTTTAGTAAAACTGACGATTCCTTTTTTAGTTAAATTGTGGATCGCTCTGTAAAAGACTGAGCTTTGGACATTGCTTTTGTCAATGATTTCGCCGGCCTTTGATTCGCCAAGTTCAACCAGTGCAGAATAAACCTTAGTTTCAGCTTCAGTAAACCCAAACTCTTTGAGCACGCTCAGATCTCTTATCATGATTTTTAAGTGTATCAAAACTTTATAAAACTTGCTCTCTGCTCTCCATTTTGGTTGAGCGGACTATTGTTCCTTGTTAATTTTCATGGTCATTTATTTTGTGCTATGACTATCATGATCAATTATCCTGTGCTATGTCCCATAAGCTGTCAAAAACCTGACTATATGTTTTAGCAAAAAGTTTATCCTGGATCAAAAAAGAACGGGACTTTTTACCTTTTATTATGTACTGGGTATAATACCAGTTCCCGATAACTCCCCATTCAGTTTGGTTTTCAAGTTTCATATATTTAATTTCAGTATATTTGTCTTTATTTTTTTTCTGTCCGAGTTGTTTATCTTCAAATGGAAAAATCATGCGCGCACGGATTTTGTTTTTAGTTCTCAATTTATGATGTATGTCATAAACTTCCAGGAATTTTTCATAACTTTGTTTTGTTCCTGTGTATGCTCTTAGGGTCATATCGGTTTTCATGTATTGATTTATGTCGTGCCACATTGATTTTATTCCTTGCAGGCCTTCATAATATCTATATTTAGAAATCGGCTCTTCTGTTTTTCGTGTTTTCATTTTGTCGATCAAGTTTCGGACATGTTTTCGTTGCTCTTCAATTTTGTTCTGTTTATCCAAAAACAAGTCGTTCAAAGCTTCTGGGGAGGTGGGGGCGTATAGTTTTACGTTGTTCTGAACTCGATACGTTGCAAGCCCCTTGGATATCAGTTGGTCTAATATCCGGTATATGTTTGAGCTTGCAATAGTTGTATGTTTGCAGAGCTCTCCTGTTTTAGTTTCCTGCAACTCATACAATGCTCTATAGGTCTTTGCCTCGCTGTTTGTCAATCCGACTGACTTCAATATTTCTTTTATGTGCATACTACTATGTGTATATAGTAGCATATTTTTAAATATATCGTTTGCGTTATTGTTATTAAGTTTAAGTTTGAGGAATATTGGATGGTGTAACCATGGATGATTATGAATTGATAGATAAGGAATGGAAAAG
>CAYOKY010000183.1:0-1963 GCA_964404695.1 Microcaldota archaeon
AATCATTCTGTGGGAAATAAAATACCTTTATTTATTAAGAATAATCTCAAGCCTGCTAAAGTTAACCATCTGTCCGGACAACTGCGGACTAAAAGATGCCTGCGCCCATGTTAAAGGCGTATGGGCATTATGATATCTGCGAACATTTTGAACACTCTGTAATGGTTCAAGATAAGACAAAACAGGATACATGGTATTAAAGATACGTTCCAAGTCATCACTTATGCCAGGAATCCCAACCACATCAGGCACAAAATCCACAGGATCATTAACTTCAATCTCATTCATATTATTAGTCATTGCAAGACCTTGTGCATAGTCCAATGAACCTGGCTGGAAATCAACATTTATAGTTCTATTAAACTCATTCATGGCCTGGTAAACAACATAGTGCGGGAACGTATTATTTATGCGCGCCAGGAAACTTACATATTGTGTATATAAAGATAAATTGTTAGTATCCTGGCCTTCCTGACCAGTAAACAACTTATTAATAATTTCCTTATCCAACGCAAAAACCTTATATCCATTAGGAACCTGGGAAACATTGGAGATAACAGAAGTGAAAACATTAGGCCTCAACAAGTTAAGATTATTATCAAGATCAGACAACATTAAACCAAGACCAATGACTGAAAACGCATCCCAATTACGTTCAGTTACAGTTTCCCCTTCGTTAACATCAATCTCTTTTACATCCAAAATGCGGTCAACAATCTCAGGATGGTTTGATAATATAGATGATGCATAATGCTTTTTCAGTAAAGGTG
Organism: Microcaldota archaeon; assembly: GCA_964404695.1. Classification (GTDB taxonomy): domain Archaea; phylum Micrarchaeota; class Micrarchaeia; order Anstonellales; family JAGGVH01; genus JAGGVH01. Next base: position 771 of record CAYOKY010000183.1, read on the forward strand.
AATCTGTAAGTTTAGCATTATAAATAAACTTTGAAAGGATGGTTAGATTGTCATCACCTTCAATTAACGGCTTTGCATTAACATCAAACCCACCAAGGTTAAGCTTGTGAAACAAATCCTTGATCACTTCACAGTTCTCGCCATACTTTTTCGCCAAGATAATGTTCATATCCTCTCTGGGAATGCCTAAAAATCCACTTTGTGTACTTATCATATTTACCCAGTTAAAAGTTGATATGTCGATCGTTTCGTTTATAGGTTCAATATTAAAACCAATCAGCGAGCGCAGGATATAATCATCAATATATGCAACGTTCTGGTATGCACCGATTAAATTTTCAATATTTTCATTTACACCTTCGCTCGGTTCACCAAAAAGGTTAATATTATTGGGCTTAAGCTTTTCATAAAAATACTTATCAATGGTGTTCTGGAAAGATACTGTTGAAACTAAACCTTGGTATTTTGTTAAGTGTTGCATCAAATTCGGAAATCCATCACTCTTGCCTAAATTAGTATATAAACTTGCGCAATCCGTACCAATCTGAGTTAATTTATCATCCAGATAATTCCACCACATTGACATGTTTTCCAAAGGGACACTTGAGAGATATTCTTTAATGTTTTTAATTTCATTCAATATCTTTTCGTAATCAGAATATAATTCTGGATGAGTATCGTTTAATCTGTCAAGCTCTTCATTAAGGGCTAAATTAACAGGAACACATGATAATTGTAAATTTTGTGAATATTCCTGTGATACAGACAACCTATCTGCTTGAACTCTTATCTCTTTAACAAGTTCAGAAATATTAGGATTAGTAACTGAGAAAGCAATAACAAGATTATTTAATCCGCCATTGTCACTGTAATAATTGCCATCTTTATTTTGGTATGTTTCATCCTTTTTTAACAAACCCCAATCCAGTAAAGCATTTGCCTTGGCTACTGCAGTTGAAACACTGTAAACAGCCGTGGAATAATCAGTTTCAGTTTGAATATCATTAAACTTCTGTTTAACAATATCATGATACATTTCTGGAACCTTACTTAAAATATTATTATCAATTTCATTCTCAACCTTCTGATTATGCATATCTTCACCTTTAATTAAATTGCTACGTGAACTTTTATAAGCATTTACATCTGCCAACAGGGGAGTAAATGAACTGAAAATTCCAACCCCTACAAAC
>CAYOKY010000184.1:0-1952 GCA_964404695.1 Microcaldota archaeon
TTCATACCTTTTCCGTAATGCTTCCATTGCATTTTGTGTGGGCCTAATTTTTACTGCTATAATACAAAGCTCTTCAATTACTACTTCACTTGTAGTGCCTCTGGTAGGCGCAGGAATTCTTTCTGTTCGTAAACTTTTCCCTTATACACTCGGAGCAAATCTTGGCACTACCATTACAGCTTTGCTTGCAGCACTTGCAATTAATAGCCAGCTTGCAATAACAGTGGCATTTGTACATCTTCTTTTTAATCTTTTTGCGATACTAATTATTTATCCTTTTTTTAGGAATGTACCAATTGATTGTGCACTAAAACTTGGTGAAATTGTTGAGAAAAAAAGGAGAATGGCTTTTATATTTGTTATAGTATTCTTTTATATTTTACCGTTGCTTATAATATTGCTGTGTGGAGGAGATATATAATGCTTAAGGAAATTATAAAACTTTGGAAAAAAGATGATCTGACTGAACAATCCATTAAATTATTAGAAACAATGTTTATTGTTTCAGAAGATTTGTTTAGTGATGCGTTAAAATCTACATCAGATGAAACCAAACAGGTCATTGCAGATATAAAGAAAAAAGATAAGGAAATAAATGAAATTGAAAGGTTAATCCGAAAACAAGTGCTTGAACATTTAAGTATAAATCCATCCCAAGATTTAAGTTCTTCTTTAGTTTTATTGGGCGTTGCAAATGACCTTGAACGTATAGGAGATTACTCAAAAAATATTTTTGAACTTAATGACCTTTCTGATAGGGATAAGATTCAGTGGACAAAACTTGACATGTTAAAAGAGGTTGAATCTAATATTTCCAGTTCATTTTCAATCACACGCAATGCGTTTTTGAATTCGGATAGTGCAAAAGCCAAAGAATTGATTGAACTGCTTCATAAACAAAACAAAGCGTGCGACGAAATTCTTAGCAATGTACTGAAAGATGATAGTTATAACAAACAGACATCAGCCTTTGCAGTGCTTATGGCCCGTTATCTAAAAAGGGTTTCAGCTCACCTAAAAAGCATAAATTCTTCGGTTGTAAGGCCTTTCCAAAAAATAGGTTATTTCCCGCAGGAGGATTAAACTGTTATAATTAGACAATCAGATTATTTTCTGTCGTGTGTGCTTTTTTAGCACTACTTTTTCATTTTTGGATATGGAGTTTAAGTTCTTAGGCCATGTCTTCCAATTCTTTTTGCACTGAATAAAAGGACGTTCATCAATTATCTTTTCAATTTTTGGTTCTGGCATTGTTTTCAATTCTTCTATGATTTTGTCAATCTTCTTTTCCTGCCATAGGTCTTTAATGATTAATTTGTACGATTCTTTTAGTATAATCATTTCATCTTCTGCAGCTTTTAGATATTCATCAATCAAATACTTTTCATATTCAGGTAACCTTTCCTTTTCTTCCCATGTTAATCCAAGTTCATTCAACGCTGTTTCCCTTCTATCCAGCTTATGTTTTTCTTGCCAGAACTCTTCAAGCTCTTGTTTAATTCTTTCCTGTTCATCATTGTTGCCTTCTTTTGTTGCTTGTATATAATTCCTTATATTCCTAAGTACAATCCATGTCTCAAAGGAGGACAATGATTTCATTTCATTTAGACTTATGTCCAGTTCAATCAAAGCATGCCTCTTTTCAATCATCCATTTTTGCTCTTCATATCTGATTGACATTTCCCATGCAACATCTTTAACTTTAGAAAAAGTATTTATTACCAGAATTCCTATTGCTAGTACAAATAGTTTGACAGTAAGGACAACTGCTCTTTTGTTCTTTTCCCAATTAGTAGAGAATTTTTCCTTTCTAAGGAGACCTTTATTTTTTCGGTTATATCTATCCATTTGCACGTTATAGTATATAACATAACATTATTTTAAACCTGCGCCACGGGTTTAAAATTAAATGTTTGGTCTTTCTATCTTCTCATTCAGAGCATCTTTGTATT
>CAYOKY010000185.1:0-1941 GCA_964404695.1 Microcaldota archaeon
CGTCAATATCTTCAGATTTACTCCATTTAATAATCAAATTATCGGCTTCTATACTTTCTTTTGACATAATTAGTTCTCACCCAATCCTATTTGTGTTTCACCATTAGTATAATTAGATTGAACAGCCGTTATGCTATACCAGGTTTCATTAACATCATAATATGTTGGAACTATAATGTTAATATCATCTTCATTATCAAATGGTTCTAAAGCTTTTAATAATTCTTCCTTAGTCATTTTATTTTCCTCTTAAATATAATTAACCCTTTTTTGAAATGCCCTTTTCAGGATACAATGCTTTTAATCCCATCATTGCACTATTATACGCAATTTCGGGTTTATTCATTTTGATGTTAAATTGACACCATGCATCATAAACAATATTCATTTCAGCTTTCGTGAAATTAATAAAATTATCAATCTTCTGCTTTTTGCAAAACACACCAAATGTTATTATCAATTCCTCATAAAACTTACCAAAGGTTAAAACTTCTTTTTCCTCTGCAAGTATATTATCAATATCACCAATTTTCATTTATTAATCTCCAAGTCTTTCCATTTTCTTTACGCTGTTGGGTTACTTTACACCACAAACATTGTCTTTCATATACATATTTTGTTGAATTTGCATATTTGGTAAGGATAGTTTCACCCCATACATGTTTGCAATCTTTCATTTAAATACTTTCATTAATTTCTTTATTAATTCAACTTGATGTTTTGAAAACTTCCATCGTGTACCATTTACTTGTTTAAACCATGATTGTACTGAATTACCTAACTCAATACCAACTGCTACCCAATCAGCAACCATTTCAGCAATTGCAATATCAGGCATTGTACTGCCTTTCCAAAATTCAGGGTGATGAGGATTTGTTGCACAATGATGTTTTGTAGCATTTGTTATTTCAGTTTTTTGATTATCTGGAATAGATTGCCAATAATTAGGTTTCCTTCTATACCACACAACTTCAACATAGGGTTTATGCTCTGGGTTCTTTAATTTTGATAAATCGTGCCTCTTAACTATGTTGTTTAATTCTTTAAACTCGGGATAAGTTTTAACAATCTTAGCCGCGGCACGTGATACTAAATTTCTATGTTGACTTAATTTCTTTAAAAACCATGTTTCTTTTTTATTCATCTTTAGGATTCCATGTCTTTTGTTCGGTACATAATTTGATATATTTGTCTATCGTATGTTTTGGGACTCTATTCATCATAAGAATCCTTCTTACTTGTTGCATTGCTCGTTTTTCAGCATTTTTTCTAATTCGTTCATATTCTTCTGGTGTTACAACATTTCCATTATCAGATTGACGCTTAACGGTACGTAATACTTTAGAAGCAGTATGAGCATTTAATTTGTTTGTATCATCAAGCAATAAAACAACGGTTGCATTTTTACGTTCACATTCTCCTATCATGGTTGGATCCATATCACCAATTGTTATTTTATCAAGAGGAAGACTTCGTGATGTTTCTATTAGATAATCTCGATTTATTATATACATCATATTATTTTACCTCAATTTGTAGTTTTTTCTATTTCACTTAACATGGTGCACCATTTATTATATATTTCTAAACTATTATTACCTGTTAAAGATGGTTGGATAATTTCCGACCACGAAATCTCATTCCTTTCTTGCAGCCAAACTTTATAAGTGTTTATTGCCCAACGACCGCAATAATTTTTATAATCTGGATATTCTTTCTTAAATTTTAACCATGATTTCAATGGAACAATTTTACCCTTTTTTGATAAATCACGGCCAGGATGGCAACACACACCATTAATCATTCGTTTACATTTTTTACATTTATCTTTGAACATTTCTAAAAAGGACTCTTATCTTTCCACATAATTTGTTCAGCATCAAAATAATTCCAATCTTTTCTTTCCCATGGAGCCAAATCTGGTTCACTATGCGGATTAGG
>CAYOKY010000186.1:0-1919 GCA_964404695.1 Microcaldota archaeon
ACCTCTCAATGGTAAGATTGCCTGGGTGTTACGGTCTCTTGCCTGTTTGGCTGAACCTCCTGCACTGTCACCTTCAACAAGATATAACTCACTAATATCTAATTTATGTGTGGCACAGTCGGCCAACTTTCCTGGGAGGATTGACCCTTCAAGTGCACCTTTTCGTCTTATTAAATCCTTGGCTTTTTTTGCCGCTTCCCTTGCAAGTACTGCTCTTAACACTTTATCTAATATTGTATTTGCAATGTTAGGGTTTTCTTCCATGAATTTCTTGATCTGTTCATAGGAAATTGAACTGACAATGCCTTTGACTTCTGAGTTACCCAACTTGGTTTTTGTCTGGCCTTCAAATTGCGGTTCCGGTACTTTCACTGAAATGATTGCAGTTAACCCTTCTTTGGTGTCTTCTCCGCTGATTTTTTCTTTATTCTTTTTATCTTTGAGGTAATCATTCATTGCCCTTGTTAATGCTGTCCTGAAACCAACCAGGTGTGTACCGCCTTCAATTGTATTGATATTGTTTACAAATGATAGGATGGAAGGAGAATATACATTGGCATATTGAAAAGCTACCTGGACAGTAACGCCATCACTTTCACTTTCAAACATGACCGGGTCATGAAGATTGTCCTTGCTTTTGTTTATGTGTTTGACAAAACCTACAATACCTTCCTCTGAATAAAAGTTATTGTTTCTATTGCTTTTTTCATCAAAAATTGTAATTGTTATTCCTGCATTGAGAAATGATAATTCCCTTAACCTTGAGGCTAATATGTCATAATCAAACTCTATGCTATCAAATATTTCATTATCCGGTTTAAATGTAATGGTTGTACCTTTCTTTTCGGTTTCACCTATGATTTCTATTGGTTTGACTGGTATTCCTCTTTTATATTCCTGTCTCCATATCTTTCCATCCCTGCATACTTCTGCGATTAGGTGTTCTGACAATGCATTTACAACGCTTATGCCTACTCCGTGCAGTCCGCCACTTACTTTATATGATTTCTTATCAAACTTCCCGCCTGCGTGTAAAACCGTTAAAACGACTTCTAGAGCGGATTTTTTAAGTTTTGGGTGGTCACCTGTGGGTATGCCTCTTCCATCATCTTTAATCATTACATATCCATTGTTTTTGAGCACTATTTCAATGTTTTTACAATGCCCTGCCATGGCTTCATCAATAGAATTATCAACTATCTCGTAAACCAGGTGATGTAATCCTCTGATTCCCGTATCTCCAATATACATAGCAGGCCTTTTTCTGACTGCCTGTAACCCTTCTAAGACCTGAATCTCATTAGCTCCATATTCATTTTCCATTCATATCCCTCATTGATTTTATAATTTTAGATTCATTTAAACATTAAACTTATATAATTACTATAAATTATAACGTTAATTTTAACATTTATATATTAAATATTATAATTATGCAGATATTTCTTTATAAATGTTTGGGTCTTTAGTTCCATTATTCTAAAATTAAATTTTCACGAGGTTAAATCCGACCCTTTTTTGTCACGGTTTTGAATAGTGGAAGCAGGGTCTTACGTATCCACCCATTTTTGGTAACTTTACTTATCACTGAAATGGATAATGTCAATACCTTTATATACATATTCTATCATATAATATAACATGGTTTCCCAACATAAGATTCAGGAAATGGCTAATGTTTATAACACTTCTACTGATAAGATTGAAGAACTGAGTGAGAAGTTTCCTCCCTTTAGTGATTTAAATCATCACCGTGTTTTACGTGAAGCAATTGAAGTATACGGTAAAGATAACCGTTCAATAATAATTAGTTGTATTTTCAAGTTTCCTAAATTTAGTAGTTATAATCATGATCGTGTCTTAAGTGAAGCAATTGAAGTATATGGTGAAGAAAACCGTTCAACAATAATTAGTTGTAT
>CAYOKY010000187.1:0-1908 GCA_964404695.1 Microcaldota archaeon
TTGGAAGTATTGAATGATGTTTTGGAATGGATGTTTTGGAATGGATGTTTTGGAAATGATGTGTTGAAACATAATTGAGAACGGATGTGTGAAATATGAATGATATTGAAAAACGAAAAGATGAGCATATTGACATTTCATTAAAAGATGAGATTCAATACAAAATCAGTCCGGGCTTTGAAAATGTTCAACCTGTTTACAATGCCATGCCTGAAATGAATATTAATGACGTTGATTCATCTTTAACATTGTTCGGTAAGAAAATGTATTCTCCGATAATTATTGAAGCAATGACCGGCGGGTTTAAGCGCGGTCAGGATATTAATTTGAAACTCGCGGAAACTGCACAACGGTTCGGTGTTGCAATGGGACTGGGTTCGCAGAGAGCAATGTTAGAAAGTGGGGTCGTTGACACATATTATGTCAGGGATGTTGCGCCTAACATTTTACTTTTTGGAAACATTGGCATTGTCCAGTTGATTGATCTTGTTAAGCAGGGTAACATTGAAAAGATAGATAACCTTGTTCAGAAACCAGAGATTGATGTTCTGGCAGTTCACGTTAACCCGTTACAGGAAATCATTCAGCCTGAAGGGGACAATGATTTCTCAGGTGGTTACCAGGCAATTATGGAGTTGGTTGACCGGTTGAAAGGTTATAATGTGCCAGTCATTGTCAAGGAAGTTGGCAGTGGTATATCTGGCGAGGTTGCAGAAAAACTTAAAGGTTGCGGTGTTGCCATGGTTGACGTTGCAGGCGCAGGCGGTACGTCATGGTCAAAGATTGAATATGCAAGAGGCAAAGGCAAGATTCAAGGGTTTGAAGAGTTCGGCATACCAACAGTTGCATCAATATTAATGTGTAAACCGCATTTGCCTGTCATTGCAAGTGGCGGAGTGCGAAGCGGGATTGACGTTTTCAAATCATTGTTGTTGGGTGCAGAGGTCGCGGGCGCTGCCCAGCCTTTTCTTAAGGCATTAGTTTCAGACAAGTTGGATGAAACGATTAAGAAATGGAACGAACAAATCAAAACGTCAATGTTTCTTGCCGGTGCTAAAAATATTGAACAACTTAAAACAAAACGGTTTGTGTTGACTGGTGAAATGAAACAATGGGCAGACCAGATTTAAGTTTTTGTAAACAGTTTAAATGCGTTTTACGGTGGTGATGTTATGAGTGATAAAGTATTTTTCAATGATGTTGACGGCAACAATGTTTGCGGTGTATTATCAAATTTTTCCAAAAATAAAGTTTACATTTTAACTCACGGTTTAACGTCAGGCAAAGATGGCTGGACGACTTCACTTTTGCAGCAAAATCTTAACAAGAAAAAAATATCCAGCATTAGGATTGATTTGTACGCTCATGGTGAAAGTGACGGGACGTATGAACAGTTAACTATTACAAAAGCAGTAAATTCAGTCATGGCAACTGTGGATTTTTTGAAATCTAAAGGGTATAATGATATTGGTCTTTACGGTTCATCGTTCGGTGGCATTGTTTCGATTATGGCTATGCAGAAGCATAACTTTTTTTGTTTAGCATTAAAATGTCCTGTCAGCGATTACTTTGTATTGGAAAAAGAACACCTTGGACAACTTGACAAAGATACGTTAAAGGAATGGAAAGAAAAAGGCGTCAAGCAACATGGGGACATAACATTGGGTTATTGTTTTTATGAAGATTTTGAACCTAACCAGCCTTACAAAATTGCACACAATATTACTGTGCCAGTTTTAATTGTCCACGGTTCTGCTGACACGGTTGTGCCTGTTGAGCAAAGCATTAAACTCAACAAACTTTTATCGAATTCCAAGCTTGAAATTATAATGGGTGCAAACCATATATTTGAAAGGCCTGAAGATTTTAACGAATCAGTTACTCTTTTAACTGAGTTTTTGGTTAAAG
>CAYOKY010000188.1:0-1873 GCA_964404695.1 Microcaldota archaeon
TTTGAACAAAATTTAGAAGCGGGTTATGCAAATTCATGGGGTTCTTATTCTCAAGAGAGAGTTGATGATAAAGATGCTTTTGCTTTAAGCCAAAGGCTTCTCGAAATTGATGAAAATGAGTTTGGAAACAATGACGGTGTTGAAGGAGCATATTGCATACCAAAAACCAACCATACTGATCCACAAATATATGTCAATACAACCAATCCTGCAACATGTGCAAACATGATTTTTGAAATTAAGGATGATACAGGCAACAGTTACAGCGAAACCATTTCAAACGCTTACAACAAAAACATTAAACTCAACAATGATTGGGTTTGTTACAACACAATCAGGGATGTTAATGACACTGTAAATTATCAAAACACGTTCAGTTCAACTTATGTCGGGACAACGTGCGACAATGGCAATTCATTATCTTTTGGTGATCCGTGCATAATACCATGCAAAGGATGTGGGGACGGCGACGTAAACATTAGTGCAGGAGAACAATGCGACCCACCCACTGGAATATGCGATCCAGATTGTGGAGAAACATGCAATTATTGTGATTCATCATGCCAAAACCAAACTGTTGATGGAGACAGTTGTGGTGGAGGAGATGATGATTGTGAAATAAGTGATGTACAAGTTAACCTTTACAACGGTGAAACCGACGGAAGTAATATTTGTTATAATGATAGCTCATTCATAACTGTTACGTTTGATGTTGATGAGAAAGATTCAAGCGGAGACCCAAAAGTTACAATAAACGGGGGAAATATTGATTATGACACAGACAGTGGCTCAGAATATACAGGAACAACAGATGAGATTACACTTACTGATTTGGGTGAAGGCACGCATAACATATTCATTGAAATCACAGGAAGCAACGGGTGTGAAAAAGAAAGCAGTTTCAATATCATTGATTGCGATGGTGATTGTGCAGAGGAATGTTCAAGCTGTGACACTGGCAGTGATTGTTGTGAAGATTCTAACATTTGTCAAGGCGATGAATGCTGTTTACCTTCGGGCAGTTTATGTTCATGGGGCAGTTGCTGTTGTGGAAGCAATGAATGTGTAAACTCAATATGCCAACCAAAACTTTCAACTCATGACAGCACTTCAAACATTGTAAACGGCAGTGTTCAACTCCAAGCACAAACACCCATTTATGTAATACCTGATGAATGTTCATTAACATCATGCAACGCAACAAAGGACTGTTGTTTTGGGTATTGTGAACAAAATAATTGTGTATTCCCACCAAAACCAGAATACATCTTCGGTTACTTGGTTAAACCAGGATGTGCAGGTCTTCCAATTGAACCTACCAGCATATTCGGATTTATAATATGTGATTTGATGTGGGTATGGGTTATCCTTCTCAGTGCATTGTCTGGGTGGTATTCAAGAATGCATAAATTCAAACCATTGCCCGTAATAATTTTCATATTGCCAATACTGGTCGCAGTATTCACGTTACCTTATATGGGAATAATAACTGCACTATTTGAAATCATAGCATTATCAAACTATTACAAGAAAATGAAACGAAATATTGTTGAAAAATATTAGAGAGTATCAATTACTATTTCCTTCTTACCATACTACTCCACTAACAACAACGATATGTTTATATAGTTAATTAAACATATAATATAGTATGAAATTTGGTGGAAAACAAAGAAATCCGAATTTGGAGAATACAAAACTAACTAAAACTAATTCTCACGAAAACTTTTTCGATAAAATGCTAAACAGTAAATTGTTGAACACTAAATTAGGCAGAACTATTGTTTTTACATTTATATCAGTAGCAGTGTTATGTTTACCAAAATTGTTAAACGCAACTGAATTGGTTAATCAAGAATTGAGAGGAAGGAAA
>CAYOKY010000189.1:0-1852 GCA_964404695.1 Microcaldota archaeon
ACTTTTTATACTTAAAAAAACAAAGCCGTGCCTTGTCTAACTCTAATTTCATAAGATAAAAAGTTTGATTTAACATAGTTTCATTTCCTTAACTGATAAAAATGATTGTTTACCATGACCATAATCTTTTACTGTGCTTTTTTTCAACCAATCTTGAAAGAGGCATTTATAAATGCTACTCTGAGTGTAAATATAAATTTGTTGACATTCAAGGTGAATTAAATCTCTTATTATATCAAACTGAATTCCATAACCTCTTTCTTTTACCATATAGTGATTGCCTTTAACAGTTTTTACATATATTTTGGATTCCTCGTAGAAAACCCCTGCAACAACTTTTCTATTTTTCTTTTTATCAAATGTCTGTATAGTAATCATTATTTAATTGCTTCCTTTACCTTATTAATTAATTGCTCTCTATAATTCTGTATAGCAACATTTGAATCTACAGTTTCTAAATCACTCACTTTAACTTCGAGAACAGCATTAGGCACTGCATCCCAATTTTCATCCATTACACAAAATGAAATGTTATTTAAATCTTGACTCGGAACAACTATGATGAAATATTTTTTATCATCTATTATTATACCGCCAATTTTGCTGACCCAATCTTTATCCATAATTATACCCTCAAATCAATTTTAAAATTCCAAGTTTCTGGCCTTTTCTCATTACAACCAAAAAACCATTGTTTAGGAACAGAATAGGATTTAAATAAATTAAATCCATAATTATCTTTCTCAATCCAACACCCATTATGTTTAACGATTACTTTATCAGCAATCTCATCTTCTTTAAGTTTGTGTAAATGCCCTTTGTGCATAACATCAAATCCTCCCATACTCAAAGAAAGGTCTTTAATTTGTTTTTCAATTGCGTTTGCTGAAGCTCCTCTAATTAAATCACCATGTTCAATAAGATGTTTCCAGCCACAAATTGAGTGAACATATCTTCTAGTTGTAGGAACAATCACATTAATTCTTTTACTATCTGCAAATTGTTTTTCCCAAGTTTTATAAATAAAATATTCAAAGTTGTTTTCAACTGGTTCATTATAACTATTAGATACACTGCGACCATGATTACCAACAACACACACTATAGTTATTTTATCATAAATCTTTAACAATGAATTAAAGAACATAGAAAAATAATTTATAGCATCCCAAACCTGCAAGCCAGCACATTTTTCAATTTCAAAAACTTGCTCTTGGAATATTCTATCATTAGTTATCATATCACCCATTACATTAATAGTAAGCTCTTTTAGGTTATAGCTATTTCTTAATATAGAGTGAATCTTGAAGATACTTTTTGTTAACTTTTCTAATTCTTTAACTGTGCGAACTATAACAGGCACTTCTTTTAGACCAGCTAATTTTGATGCTCGTAATCTTCTTTCCCCTGCAATTAATTCATGCTCACCTCCCATTGTTTGAGTAACAATCAAAGGTTGAACAACGCCATGTTCTTTGATTGACAAAACAAGCTCATTTAAAGCTCTCTCATTAAATTCTTGTCGTGGTTGGTGAGGATTAACTTTAATTTTATCAACTGAAATTGATAAAATTTGATTGCTTATCCCTTGTTTAGTCTTTGGAAAATATGGTGCTTCAACCGGATTGGTAATTGGTTTGTCTGCATCATTTTGACCAAGAAGGGATGATAATCCACGACCGAGTGTTTTGTCTTGCATAAATTAAAGTTAAAATTAATTGTGCATCAACTCGCGGGCTAACCTGTGATAGGCTTTAGCTCCTCTACCGTTTGGATCATACTGTAAAATTGATTTACCAAAGGATGGTGCTTCGGCCAGTTTTGAACTACGAGGTATAACTGTTCTAAAAAT
>CAYOKY010000190.1:0-1822 GCA_964404695.1 Microcaldota archaeon
AAAACTTTCTTCAATGTTATCTTCAATGCCCAGTTCTTTTCTCCATTTCATTAAATGGTAAAACTGTGCCAATGAACCGATAACTTCAGGATCAATATTTATCTCCTTCTTTATCTCATCTCTTTTTGCCAACATTTTGGCTAAAGACCTTGTCAACGGAAGATAAGGCCAGAAAACATAACCTGCTTCCTGTAAAACCCTGTGATCTCGTTGTAGCTTATCATGAAAATTGGAAATAACCTTGCCCAAATTAACATTACCTGGGCCAATATCCTTTCTAACATCAGTTCTTGGTTTATACATTTTACATATCATAATAACACCTACTAATTATGCTGCTTCTCTTGGAGGAAACGCCTTTTCCAAATGTTTTTCAAAGTCCTCAGTGTAATCAGCACCGCCGGAATGATAAGCTATAATTTTTTCAACCAGTTTTTGAGCTTCGGGTGATTTTTTAATTGTATTATGATATAATAAAATTGAAGAATCCAAACTGGCCAATGGATTACCTTTCATTCCTGCATCCGCATAGAAATTCAAAATCGTGTAACATGCATCTACAAAATCTTCATTATTTGTATATATAACTTCATCAACAACATCAACCTTATGATAAAATTCTTCATATTCATAGCACAACAAATTATTTATGTATTCTACCGAGAACTTATTCTTATCAAACTTCGGAAATCTGCCAACTAGTTCCTGATCAATGAAATCATCCAAAGTATAACTACCTGGTTCTCTGTAAGAATGAATTCCAAACTTCTTCATTATAGCAAACACGAACTGCTTTTCCATATCATTTTCCATACTTGCAACAAAAGGTCTGAGCTTTTCAGGATAACTTGAAACCGAGTTCCTGTATCCCCAGCGGATTAATGATTCTCCGATGAACGCTATCATGCGTCGCTCAGTAAGAGTGTGCCCTAACTTTGCAAAATTTTTCAAATCGCCTCTCGTCAAACGTTCACCAGAAACAAATGCTGATCTTCTTTCAACAACACGCGGTCCTTTGGCTTCAGCAATCTTGTCCCCTATAATTACTGAAAGCAATAAAACTTTGGCAAGCTGTGACGGCGCTTCAAGTTTGTCAGCTTCATCAAAATTAAGCTCATGATTTGCAACTGCAAACAAAACAGCTTCAAAATCTAACGGCTTTAGAAATTCAAAATTCTTAGAAACTCTTCTTAACAATTCTGCACCTTTTTGCCCATGAGGTTTTGTTTCATCAGGTTCCCTTACAATATCATGAAACCATCCGGCAATATAAGCAAGCCTGCTTGCATACATAACATCATTATGTTTGAAACCGTAATGTTTTGCCAAAACTTTACCTGCACACTGCGCAACTGTTGCAACACCACTGACATGGTCAAGATCATGCACCGGTGATAACCTACCCAGTTCTCTCCTTTGATTAAAAATATCTATAACAAATGTCTTGACAGTTTCCATTCGTAATCTCCATAAGTTTTCCTTATCAGTTAACTCAAACTGTTTTTTAAAATTATTGAGAACAGTGAAAATCTTAAATTTATTGCTTCTGTTACCTTTTCCTTCACTTTGTTCTCCTGCGGGAGGAATACGTCCTGTCAGTCTAGTTTCATTGTTAAATGCGTCATATTTAAATGCCATTTAAACACCTCATTTTTAATTTCTCAATCTAAGTCTGGGCTTAGCTACAATGGTTACAGCTGCTAAATTGGACATTGGTTGTCCAACAATAGGAATCCTGTGAACATTTCCTGTTTTCAAATGTTCTAAGAAGTTGTTATAGTTATGAATGTCGCCACCCTCGGTGAGTCTTCTCAAAGTAATA
>CAYOKY010000191.1:0-1802 GCA_964404695.1 Microcaldota archaeon
AGAATACGCAATGTAGCGGATCGTTTTATGCATGCTCAGTTGACTATGATGACGGAAACAACGTAGCAGATTGTCCAAGACCACAAGGGTCAGGATATTGTGGTGACGGTATCTGCCAGGACATTGAAGGATATTCGTGCCCTAAAGATTGCACGCATAATGAACAAGAAGAGGAAGAAGAAAAGAATATCTGGGGAACTGGAACTATTGATGATGAAGAATCATGGTTAGGATGCAGAGGAAACGGAGCCAAGACATGTGAAGATGCTTTGTTACAATTCTATAACTATGAACAGAACAAAGTTGATGAATACTATGAAGATCATGAATTGTGCGTAAAGAATACGCAATGTAGCGGATCGTTTTATGCATGCTCAGTTGACTATGATGACGGCGACAACGTAGCAGATTGTCCAAGACCGCAAGGGTCAGGATATTGTGGTGACGAGATCTGCCAGGACATTGAAGGATATTCGTGCCCTAAAGATTGCACGCATAACATACCAACTTTACCTGAAACAGAATATAAAATCACTAAGGAGATATACCAAGGATGGAATATTATCCCGTATATACAAAACATGGAAGTAACTACCAACTGTGATATTGAAAGAGGATATGTATACAACCCAAACTATAATGAATATTTCTCTATGAATACCAACAATTTTGAAGTAACACAAATACAAACATTAGAGAATTTATACGGTCCAATTGAAAATATGATATATAGAGTTGCTTACTCAGGCGCATGGATATATTCAAATGAAAACTGTGACATGGAAATTGAATATGAAAGTGAACCAACTGCAACTGATGAACCCTATCTTAAAAAAGGATGGAATTTCGTTCAAATACCAGAATGGATGATCGGAAAGGAATGGCAGGAAGTTACAGGAACATGTAATATCAATAGGATTTATTCTTGGAACTCTCAATCTCAAACTTGGGAAGGTCCTGCACCAAGCAACTTTGATATAACTGATGACAAACATGGAGAAGTATTAATAGCATATACAACAAATACATGTAAATTGGGATTTATTGACAATGCAAATCCACCAGCACTCCCCAATTAAGGTGAATATATATGAAAAGATATATGCTATTAATTTCTTTTTTAACCTTAATACTATTAGGAGGATGCACATATGACATTACAACAAACTCAGAGTTGCCTTATGACACAGAAACACCAGTAGTAGAGGTTCATGAAAACAATGTTGCAGAATACAATGATTCTCCAATCATAATCCCATTAACTATTAACCCAAATACAAACACCGGAGAGGATCAAGAAAACGAACCAAATGAAACTGAGCAAAATACAAACACAGAACAAAATATAGAAGAAGACAAGGATACAAATATACCAGAATTACCTCCACAAGATCAACAAACAGGTTCAGACAAATGGGGATGGTAATTTTTCTTTTTTTATTTAATTCTTTTTTATATTTTTTCTTTTCATTTTTTTGGTTATTTCGGTTATGCCAACATAAACACATGAGTAGAATTGGTTGCTAAAATCTAAAGGGATCATAGATTAAAAAAAAGTTATGTTAGGTTAATACCTAACAACTTCTTATTCTTTTATATATCACCAAAAACATAAAAAAATTGGTGATGATAAATGAAGCAACAAATATTAATAATCTTGATAATCTCAGTAATGATGGGATGTACAAACAATGATTTTCAAAACAATAGTTCAACAGGTGCAGATTCAAACGACCAAATACTTGACACGGGTCAAATTATAAAAACTGAATATTATCAAACACCAGGCAATCTTCAAAATT
>CAYOKY010000192.1:0-1740 GCA_964404695.1 Microcaldota archaeon
TGAAAATATCAGATCAGAAGGTTTGATAAATGTAAATGGTGCAATTGAAATTGCGACCATGAATTTTGGGGAAGTGATCATTGCATCATGTAATAAAATATACCGAGGCGTAAGAGCAGAAAAAACTTCTACAAGTGACTTTAATGCTTTTGGCTCACCAAAAATAGAACCGCTTGGAAGCATAGGCAAAGACATTACGCTTAAAGACCACAGAATCTGCAGGTTTGAAAGCGACATTAAACTTTTCACTGAATTTGACTCCAATATTTCTGTATTTTACCGAGGGTCTGGAGTCAACCCAAACGATTTTAATATCCTGGTAAACAGTCCGGAAATACACGGTTTTATAATAGCAGGGTTTGGCAAAGGCAATGTTCCGGAGAAATATTATACTGGATTGAAAAGAGCGGTTGAGCTGAACAAACCGGTTGTAATAGTTACAAGATGTGCAAAAGGTACTGCTGACGGAACTTATGAAGTCGGAGCAAAACCTTTGGAGATTGGGGCGATTTCAGGCAAGGACATGACAATCACTGCAGCCACCCAGAAATTAATGTATGCTCACGGAAAAGCAGTTGAAGAAATAGCAAACAAAAGAATCAACAGCAACGAAATTATTGAATATGTCAAAAAGATTATTCATACACCTATTGGATTTGACATTAGCTAAATTATCTAAATCCAATTTATTCAAATATTTGAATCCAAACCCAGTCATTTTTAATCATTTTGCATTCTAAATAGATTATAGTTTATATTTCATTAATTTGATTTATTTATTATAGAACTATTGAACAGGTGATTGAATGTTAATTGGAACAAGTTTGGTATTTTTGGGAGTACATTGGATGGATAACCTAAACCAGGACATGCTTAAAGAGTATAAAATAATTGAAGTCAACGGCAATGCCAATTATTTCACTTTCAACCAGGATAAAATGCAATACTATAGAAACACTTTACAAAACCATGACTTTTCATATCATAGCAGAGCATCTTTCACGTTTTCAAGTGACAACATTTTTGACCAAAGCAACAGGAAAACATTACTTGCAGAGATTGAAGCTGCCCACCAAATTGGATTTGACAGAATAATATTTCACATTTGCGAACCGCATAACAAAAGAACAATTGAATTCATTGAACAGGCAAACAAGATTGCCACAGAAAAAAACGTCAAACTGGTTTTAGAAAATAATTCAATCAGGAACTTCACCTCAAGCGAAGAACTGTTAAGAGCAGTTGATGATACAGGTGTAAAACTTAACATTGACCTCGGCCATCTAAAAGTTGCAACACAAAGCAATATTGATAAGGGATTAGATTTCATCAATGATACGAAACAACATTTAATTCATTGCCATGTTCATTCTAATACTGGAGAAAAAGATCAACACACTAAACTCAGCATGGATGACAAGTTCGGCATTGCAATGCTAAAAGATCTTAAACAGAAAATGCCTGAAGATTTCTGGTGGATCTGTGAAACACATACAAGGGAAGACGTGATTGAAACGTTAGCAACAATGAAAACGATTTTGGAAGTATAATTGTTACTCAGTATTTAAATTAAATTCAACGTTATCTCCAACATTAACACCATACTTATGTGCAAACCCCTTGTTAACTTCCAATGCATACTTCGCATTATATTTTGAAACATAAACTGTGCAAGGATCATTTGTGCAAGGAGCCATGTTTTGGATATCAACTATTACATTATTTTTATCAATAAAATAA
>CAYOKY010000193.1:0-1737 GCA_964404695.1 Microcaldota archaeon
ATTCTACTTGTCCACCTTCAGCACCAAAACAACAATCAAAGTTTGGAGCTTGTGCTTCATACCATTCTTTTCTTTTCCAAGTAATATATCCTTGAAACAAATCAAATCCCCAAGAAATCTTAGGAACTTTTATTTTATGAATATTTTCTTTAGTTATACCCATACATTTAGCACCCATGAATAAATCAAATTTTCCTTTATCAATTGTATCAAACATTTCTTTATTTACTACATCATAATTTGTTCCACTCATTGTTGGATATATAAATGGGACAACATCATGTCCTTGTCTAGTAAGTTCTCTGATTACAGAATTTTCAGATGCATGTGGAAAGTTTACATTTCCCGCATATAATATTTTCAATTTATCCATTTATGATACCTTCTTCTTTTAATATCCTAAATAATTTTTCTATTCTAACATCCCAGTTATGCTTTTCTCTAATCATTTCAATTCCAGCTTTAGCAATTTTATTTCTTTCTTCTTCATTTTTAAGATAATATTTTACTTTCTCAACTAAATCTTTAACCTCTCTAGCTTTATAGAAAACTATATTCTCCTTATCTATAAATCCTTCTTTTTCCATTGGTGGAATGTTTGGGGACAATACTAATATCCCTGCAGCCATAGCTTCAACAACTCTTGCAGACCAACCTGAAGATGTAAAATCAGAGTAATTAGTTGAAATACATATTTTAGAACAATTAAGAACAGCATTTAGTTCATCAATTCTTATGTTTTTATGATGTTTGAAATCAACATCTGGCATAGTATAAAGTGTTTCAATAATGTTCTTTCTAAAATCATTATAAATTGCACCATGAAATTCTACATCTGCACCATGATTAGATTGAGTTTGTTGTTTTACTGTAACTGGTTTGAATATATCAATATCCGCACCCTCTCTTAAGATTGAATGATTTATTCCAATACTATTATAATAGTCATGTTGATTATCTTCTGCATTAAATACTTTATCAAATGCTTTTGCTTGTGGGACCCACCATGATTCTCTACTTCTAATCTTTCCCTTTGGATCAATTTCATTAATATCCCTCATCTTATCAAAAATCCATTGAACAAAAGGAACATTATAAGTTTCTTTTAATCTGATTATATCTTTAAACTTTAATCCAGGCACTTTTCCACATAATACCATATCTGGTTTTATTTCAATTATTTGTTCTTCTAGAATCCCATTAATAAGGGAATAGTCTTTTGCAAATGTTGGATAAACTAATTCAAATACTTCATGGCCTGCTTTCTTCAAATGCTTTGCAATAAAAGCTTCAGCTCCGTATAGGATATTAGTATTTCCTGCGTATAGTATTTTCATTTTATCTCATTGGTAACACATGTTTGTGTCCACTTGAATCCCCAGTATTCCTTCCTAGATAACTTAATGGGTGCATATGGTTTTCATCTACACTAGTAAAATCATCCCCATCATGATATGAATGGGAATGATCTTTAAACACACTAGTTATTGGCATTTTAAGCCTCAGCAAATTTTAATTTAATTGCCTTGTTGCCCCTATCTGTTATTTCTGTTTCAAAAGATACTTTATCATCTTTTTTAGGATATGCATTATCTGGTAATGCACTTCGATGTAAGAAATAATCTTGACCATCATCACCTTCAATAAAACCATATCCTTTGTCATCTAAATAAAATTTTACTTTTCCGTTCATTTTTTGTTCCTCCTTAATGTTTCGAATAAATCCAGACATCTTTC
>CAYOKY010000194.1:0-1728 GCA_964404695.1 Microcaldota archaeon
CTTGTGATGACGTAACCGGTCAGTGTTCTGCAAGCGACCATTTTTCAAGGGCTCCGCAAACTGTACGTTTATTGAATTTTAAAGGCCAGAGTTATTTGGGGTTACAGTTTGCTAGTGAATATCATCCGGACGTTTCTTCTTATTCTACAAATAGTTTATCATTTACCGGGTGGAACCATTATTTGACTTACATTTCTGAATTGCCGTTTAAGCAACTCGGTGCACCGTTATCCTTGCAACTTAAGGCAGGGTCTGACATTGTTAAAGGTGAAATGGATGTGGCTCAGATTGGAGGTAATGACAATGTAATTGTCAGTGCACCTTCTGCAGGGACAGTCAAAATATTAAATTCAATACCTTTGATTCCTGTTTCCCTTGATACTAGTGATGGTTACGGTGCAGTTTTAAAATCAAATGAAGATTATTTTGGCCAGAGTTTAAGCGCATACGACCACTACATTTTTGTTGGCAGTGCAGGAACAGTAACAGTTATTGACGGTGAAGAGGATTACCTGCACCCGCTTTCTTCAGATAAATTGTTCGGTCAATCCGTAGCAGTTTCAAATGATAATCTATACGTTTTAGGCCAGAATATGTATACATATTCAATCCCCAATTACCTGTCGCCTGAGGTTTTAAGTTATAATGATAACCAGTTGACATACGGTGCATATAATGTTGATCTAAGTTTGGTTTCAGTTTCATCTGACTCTCAAGGTTATGTTTTGGTAACTCCTACTGGCGTGATATATAAAAATACTGGCCAATATTGTAGCAATGGAATTTGTGATTTAACACCTGTTCAACCATGTGTAAACCTTAGTGATAGTTTAACTTATGATCCGGATGGAGACGGAGTTGATAACGTTATTTATCAGGATAGCGTTCCAAACAATAAATATTATGAGATTGTTAGTGACGTTACACTTTGTCAGGATACCTATGATTTCTCATCATATTCTGGGTTTGACCGTGATGGTGTAATCCAGGTTGAAGGTTCAATTTTGGATTGCAACGGGTCAACGATTTTAGGAGGTTCAAATATGCAGTATAATGTTGGTGTTATTTTATCCTCGGATTCAGAATTGAAGGGTTGTACTATTGATTCTTTTAATCGTGGTGTAGTTTTAACCGGAGTAAACAATGTATATCTCCATAATAATACTATACAAAATAGTGAATCTTCTGGAATATTAATTGATGGTTCTTCACAAAATACTATACAAAACAATACTTTGAGTAATAACTGTTTAAATAGTTGTTTGGGTGCAATGGAAATTGGAAGTTCAAATGGTAACCTGATTGATGGCAATGTTTTAAATTCAAATGTTAATGGTTTATCTGCATTGACATTGAAAAGTGCAAACCAGAACACAATAACTAATAATATTATTACTAACAATGCAGTTCCAGGTTTGTTTGTTTATATTGGATATGGCAATGTTATTCAGGATAATGAAGTATGTTCAAACGCTGGTGGCGACATATCTTCACCAAACTCTGACCCGCCTTTAAATTCCGGGGATAATACATGTGATGTTATATATTCTCCACAGGATCAAGTTACGTGTAACACTCCGTGCAGTCAACAAGTTAATCTATGTGATCCTTCCAGCCCAGACTTTGATTTTGCAGATTGTGTTTGTAATGTTGATCATTGTATGGATATTACCGAGTCCGGGACTTATATTTTGTGCAATAATATTGAGTCCACGGGAACGTGCATAA
>CAYOKY010000195.1:0-1714 GCA_964404695.1 Microcaldota archaeon
CATTTCTATTATTGCAATATCTCCTACGTTTTCAAAAGCTGAGAATTGGATATTAATACCTTTATTGTTCAGGTATTCCTTTAAACTAAAAGTTTTGGTTTTATGTTTGATTAATTTATCATCAATATCAACAATTTCAACGTCTTTTTCTAAATTTTTAGGAAGTTTGCCTATGAATGCAAAATAAACATAATCTCCTTTTTTATATGCCTTAATTTTAGGATCGATTTCAATTTGTCGTCTAACTTGCTCGGCTTTTGTTTTAATAACTTTAATCATTTTCATGCTATCACAATTTCATATCTATTCATTCATATATCTTACAATGTTATTTCATTTATTTTGTCATATATATTATTGTTTATTGTTATATCTTTTACAATGTTTTTTCTAATGATCTTATCATTGCTTTGATAGGAAGTAATGCAAAGTCCCGTTTTCCTGAAGGTACGTCACCGAAACCCATTTCTTTTAATAGTTCTTTCTTGTCTGTTTTCATGATCTGTTCAGCATTCTTGCCTTCAAAATAATTCATTTTATCTATTACCTTTTGTGTTATGTTTGATAAGTTATCACCTTTACTTTTAATTTTAACAATATTGCCGTTTTCAATTACAACGTCAACATAAACGATTTCGCCACAATCTTCAGCTATACACTCCATATCTACACCTTTATTTTATTGAATCAATTGGATTTAAGTTCTGCAATCAACTTATCAATCTCTTCAATTGTGTTATATAAATAAAAACTTGCCCTGCAGGTTCCTTTTACATTGAGTTGGATATGCAAAGGTTGTGCGCAATGGTATCCTGCTCTTATTGCTATCCCTTTTTCGTTAAGTTTTTCAGATAAGTTGCGGGCATTCCATCCCTGTTTTATAAAAGGTATGACTCCTGCCCTGATGTTTACGTCTCTTGGTCCGTAAAATGTAATGTCTTTAATCTTTTCAAGTTCTTCCAATGCATATTCAGTTAACTGTTTTTCATGATCCCTGATTTTTTGCATGCCTATTCTGTTCAAATAATCAACAGCAGTGCTTAAACCGACTGCTCCATTAACATTTGGAGTGCCAGCTTCAAACCTTGCAGGAGGGTCTGCCCACGTTGCATTGTATCTTTCAACACGTTCAATCATGTCACCACCGAATTGGTACGGTGCCATGCTTTTTGCAGTTTCCGTTTTAATATAAAGTCCGCCTATGCCCATGGGTCCAAGCATTTTATGGCCTGTAAACGCAAGGAAGTCACAATCAATGTCTTTAACGTCAACCTTCATGTGCGGTACGCCTTGGCTGGAATCTACTACACATAATGCGCCCTGTTCATGTGCTTTTTTACATATGTCCTTGACAGGATTAATAGTTCCCAGAACGTTTGAAACATGGGTTATTGAAACCAGTTTGGCGTTGTTAATCTTTTCATATTCTTCTTTGTCTATCGTTCCATCATCATTGATTTCCAGATATACCAGTTCTGCATTTTTAAGTTTTGCAATCTCCTGCCATGGCAAAAGGTTGGCGTGATGTTCCATAATTGAAATGACTATCTTGTCGCCCTGTTTAATATTTTTCATTGCCCAGCTTGACATTATTAAATTTAAACTTTCAGTGGCATTTTTCGTGAAAATCAATTCGTCTTCATGGCAATTGATAAAATGTGCAACGTTCTGCCTTGCATGTTCATAAAGTTCTGTGGATTCTTCGCTTAATGTA
>CAYOKY010000196.1:0-1713 GCA_964404695.1 Microcaldota archaeon
GCATTCTGTATATCTATTTCAACATCTTCATTGAAACCTTTTACTTCTGAATTATAGATGTAAACATGTTTTGGTACTTGTATCTTTTTTTCCACAAATTCTTTGCCTTTGTCAGTAATGGCGTAATATCCAACGTCCGGGTTGCCGTCTTCTTTCTCTCCTTTTTTCTTTTCAATTAATTTCCAGTATCTTAATTTATGGAAATCTCCTCTTATCGGGTGTGGGACACTTTCGATGCTTTTTAGATATTTTTCAACGTGCAACCATTTTTCTTCAGGATTGCTTTTGAAATACCAGTAGATAAGGATCAAAGCATAGGCCATCGATGATGTAAGTTTGCGTTTGTATAATTTAACAAATTGACTACAGACAGGACAATGCATCCCTTCTTCGTAACCATTAAAGACTTCTTCCCTGGCCTGGCTTACCGTCCTAAACTTATCTAATGTTGTGTCCGTCATCAGTTATTCCTTGTCTTTGTTTAACATTTTTTCATATTTTAATTGATTTGCACATTGCACATATCTATCCATTGTTTTCCTATATTTTTCAAAATGGTCTTTTAGTTCAGGATGTTCTTTTATTCGCCCATTAAATATTCCATTGTAATGTTTTTCAAAATCAGATGTAGCATTGAGATGCAGACATCCTAAACAAAGATAGCCAAAGCATTCATTATGAAAACTTGGTACCAAAATAGCAGCTTCTTCTGTTCTATTGCAAAAATGACAATGTTTTAAGGGAATAGTTTCATTCATTTTTTATCATCTGTAGCTATGTATTGAAATTCGATTTCTCCAGGATGTATTGTTTTGAATTCCTGTATTTTATCTTTAATATCCTTTTCTGTTTCACCTTTGGTAAATGTATTATGTGGTCTCGGAATCCATACGCTCAAATAAATTCCTTCTTGTCCCGAAACTTCCGATATTTCTCTAATCCTTCCTTTCAACATTTTTTCTCATCTCCTCTTGTTTTCTCCATTCATTTAGAGCATCATCATACCTTTCTGGGTGGTCACAAAAACCATTCACATCTTTTGTTTCGCATTTACTCCATCTGAAGAGTTGACAATTTTCACAACAAATGATTTTGTATTGTTTTTTGTCATATCTGTCATAGCAACCATAACATATTTCAGATTCTATATTCGTCTTAATATTTTTTATGATGATGCCAGGTGTTCCAAATTTTTCCATGATATTGCAGTTGCAAAACAAACATCTCTGCTCTTTAGTTTGTTCTTCCCATTCTTCGACGGTAAATATGCCTGATTCATCCCAGGTTTCTTTCATACGTTCGTCAAGAATTTGATGAACCCCTGCTTTGTTGTGTGTCTTTTTTAAATCTTCAATGTATGAAAGCAATACGTGGTGTGCTTTGGTATTGCTACAGGTGGTACATGCCATGGTTGTTAATGCTCCCCTGGAAAACACTCCAAGGTCGGGTATTGCAAGTTCGCAGCCACATACATCACATCTTCTATGTTTCACAGTACCTGTTTTAATCTGAGCAAGCATGTATTCATCAGTATGTTCAAGGATATCCTTTCCAGTCATTGTATCATATCTCAATTCATTTTCAAATAATGCTATTTTTTCTTTAATATTTTAATTAGTTCGTCAAGCGTTATGTGGATGCAATGTAGTTATATAGCTACAAGTAACAACATAAGCCCGATGCCAATTAAGAGGGGTTCTATCATATGAGACC
>CAYOKY010000197.1:0-1685 GCA_964404695.1 Microcaldota archaeon
CATTTTTTGCAGATACAACAGAATGTACAGTAAATCAAACACTACAGTTCTCTGTATCTGGTAGTGACACTACATCTGGTATTGAATGGGAAAATAATGAAGCTAATGATGTTGATACAGCACAAACAAAGAACTTACCTATTACAGGTGGAACTTTCGTTTACTAGTATTTACACATAGACTTCAAAAAGAAGACTCCGCTTTTGCGGAGTCTTTTTTTATTTGTGATTTTATGTTAAAATATTAGTATAAATAAGTAAATTAAAGTATATGAAAATTAAATCATTTATTATTATTTTATTAATGTTAGTGTTTTTGCCAAATGTAACGTTAGCGGAAAGTTCATTTGATTTGATAGAAGTAGATATAGAAGATTATTTTAATCGAAAAACATTTGATAATTTAGCATTAAGTTTTGAATTGTCTGAATTAGATAATTTAAATGCAGTTGTTGTCAAAAATTATGGTACAGCAAAAAATTTATTTGATATTGATAAAGTTGTTTTGTGGGCTGACAACGGCAATAAGCAATTTGATAATTTTGCATTAGAAATTAAGGTTGGAGAAGCTGATTATAATAATATTTATGATTATTATACTTTTTCAAATTTAGATTTTTCTTTTTTAGAAGAAACTACTTTTTTTGTAACAGTTGATACTACTTATGGAGTGACTAGCGGTAGAACTATTCAGTTTGGAATTCCTGCATATTTAGATATAAATAGTAATGGTAGTTATGATATAAATGATTCTGGAATTTATTTGGAATCAGGTATTAATCTCCCTCTTGAAACATTCAAAAATATAGAAAGTGGTAGGTTGAGATCTGTCTCGTATGATAGTTTGGCTCCTTTGGCAGTGATGACTAATTTAGAAAATAATCAAATTATTAATTCTGAAGTTTTTTTGATTACTGGACAAGCACAAGATCAAGGAGGTTCAAATGTTTCAAAGGTTGAGGTTTGTGTAAATAATATTTGTGAAGTATCGGAAAATTTAGAAAGTAATTATAAATATTGGCAGTATAATTTATATGAATTAGAAAATGGAATTTATGAAATATACTTAAAAGCTAATGATTTAAATAATAATTATTATCAAAGTGATATTTATAATATTAATGTTGATATTGAAAGATCGCCAGCAGTTTTTTCTAGAGAGAATAGTTTTGTGGGAGTTGTTGACGATTTAGCTTTAGGAAATGGTGTTGATTATGCTTTGATTAAGGTGACTTTAAGAGATTCTTATAATGAAGTTATAAATAATAAAGTTATTTCATTGATAGAAAATAGAAAAGGAGCAGAGATTATAATAAGGCAAAAAGTTACAGATGATAATGGGCAAACATATTTTAATGTAAGAAGCGAAGAATCTCAAATTGCAAATTTAACAATTAAGACATTGGATAATGAATTGGTTGCAGATGATTTGATATTAACTTTTTCAAAAATTAAAGAAGAGGTAAATTATAATGCTGGTCGTTTGGTGAAATTAGCAAATAATTCAGCTGTTTATTTTGTAGATTTAAATAATATAAGACATACTTATCCAACTCAAGCGATTTATGAGAGTTATTGGGAAAAAGATTTTGAAATCATAGAAACAATTTCAGCTGAAGAAATGGCTAGTTATGATTTGGGTAGAAATGTGCCGTTTAAAGTTGGAACTTTGATAAAAATACCGTC
>CAYOKY010000198.1:0-1669 GCA_964404695.1 Microcaldota archaeon
CTTTTTCAACTCCTGCATCAACTTCAAGAACAGTTGTATAACAATGTCTATCTTTTTCAATTATGTTCTTAACTCCTGATAAACCTTCCTTAACATCATCGTTGCTCATACTGCCAGATGTATCAATAAGAACAACGATGTCAAATGTAAAGTCCCGTTGTTTACCGGGAAATGGAGACATTTGAGGAAGATTTGAATCCTTTAAATGAAATGCATATGTTCGTTTTCGATTGATTCTTGTTGGTGATCTTTTGAATTTACTTAACCTTGAACCACGAACAAGCTTTCTAATGATTTGATAATATGGAGCTTTTGGGGGAGCCAAGTTTGCATCAATCAATTCAGCGATATGAGCAGGCAATCGACCTCGATCTTTATTGAATGTTTTAACGGAATCTTTTACAAGCCGTTTTACATGCTGGTCAATTTTTCTGGCAAGTGCATCAAGATCTGCAACTCCCTTTACATTTTCTATCCATTTACCATGGTCTCCAATTGATAGTTCTCCTTTACCTTTACCTTTACCTTTACTACCTTTACCATCTTTATCTGCCTTCTCTTTTCTATCAAGTAATTCTAAATAATACCATTCAGATACTTTATCAGGAGGAAGCATCATTGGTCCTGGCAAACATATTGGCCATGGTTTTCCATCTATCATAAAATCATTTTTAAACTTTGCTTGTTGATTAACTGCACAATCAGCAGCTTGGTTCCAAACACCTGCTTTCATATTTTTTCTATATAAATCTATTTCATTTGATAATATTTTAATCAGACGTGGAATATGTTTATTTAAAAGATGTAACCCTTCATGTTCAATTATTTTTGTGACAGTTGCATCATCAGTATTTTTTACTAATAATGGATTATAATAGAGACATATAGTTCCATCTGGTTCGGGGCCAACTCCCATAGGCGATGGTAAATGTATATCTGATTTCCTTCTTATTCGTGAAAATAAATAACCCCAGTAATTATATTTTAAAACAAAACGTGCAACTAAATTTTTAAGTCTGTCGGAGGTAGTATTTTCCATAATTTCACCTATGCTCGACCTTCGCCAGCTCTGACGATAGGATCATAAAATTCCTTTTTATATAAAGAAGATTTCTTCAATAAAGCCAAATGAATTTGTGTCATATATTTAAATGGTTTTGAAGATCGACTGAATCCGTCAATCTGTGAAATGAATAAAGCTGCGGTTTCAATCGGCATCAGCAACAAGAAACTAAGTACATTTTTCAATTTTGCTTCATCATATTCAGGCATTGAAGTTGTCATAAAAGTGCAATACCCTATCATCAACTCGCCCAATTTGGACATGTTACTTTCTTTCAATAATACATCAATTTTTGGTTTAACTTTTTGAAGATCATAAAAGACATCTTTCGGATTGATGTCTTTTTTATCACGAGCAAATTCAATAAACAGTTGGGTCATGTTTGTGTTTAACAACCCTGATGCTTTATACTCAATTTCTTCAAAGTCAATTGTTTTTCTTCTCAACTCCATTTTCCATAGATGATCAGAAAGTTTTTCATAACTTGCTGGATTTGCATATACAGATCCAAGTTTTTGTGCCTGAAAATCATAGAGTCTTTCCGGACGTGCCTGAATCCACTCAATAACATATGGGTGAAAATCTTTGGCAATTGCATAATCCAAA
>CAYOKY010000199.1:0-1658 GCA_964404695.1 Microcaldota archaeon
GAATTAAAATAATAAAAATGATTATCAAACCCATCACTAAAGCCAATAAAACTGCAGCTGATGCCGCGTTTTGCCCTCTTTTACTTGCTGTTGCCATAATCATTAAACAAACTGTTTTTATATATAAAGTATTCGGCTCCATGAGAGTAAAGTATTTGGAGATTTTCTTTTAATACTCCAATTATTTCATCACTACCTTTAGCAAGCAACACTAAACAAAACATTTATAACTTAAAAATAATTATTACCTTGTAATATGTCAAAGAGGGGACAGATAACATTATTTTTAATAATTGGTATTCTAATCTTATCTACATTAGGAGTTATTATTTATTTCGTTAATCAGAACACTTCAGAAGACATCAAAACAGAAGAAGAACATTTCTTAACATTAAATAAAGAAAAAGGTACTATCCAACTATACTTGAAAGGTTGTTTAGAAGAAAACTTAGTAAATGTTGTCCAATTCACCTCCTTACAAGGCGGGTATTTTGGTGTTCCAAACAAATATGTGAGATATGAACTTATCGGAATTGATAACCAAAACATTTACATTCCATACTATTTGGATTCTGGGGTTAGTAGTATAGTTACTCAAGAAAGATTCGAAGAAGAAATTTCTTTTGGAACAAAAGCATATCTATATAAATGTGCCAATTTTTCGATTTTTCCTTATAACGTTAGTGCCAACCTAAAAAAATCTGAAGTAAAAACAAAATTAATCGATAATTATGTCATCTCTGATATTACCTTACCTATTACAATAACAAAAGGAGAAGCAAAAACTGAGTTTGCTAAATTTAACATTAAAATTCCATCAACAGTTTATCAACTTTTTGAAACTGCTAAAGAAATTAATAATGTTCAAATAGAAAATGAGAACGAAATTTGCATTACTTGTTTTCCTGAAATTATGTTAGATTATGGAGTTAATATCGAAACTATTCAAGCTGAAAATGAACAAAACGAGCACGTTATTCTTTATAGTATAGGCGATTTACAAGAACAATTCAGTTTTACTTTTGCCCATAAGTTTGATACAGATGATAATGAAATATTTGATGATTTAAAGATAACCCCAATTGACACAATCACCATAAACTTGGGAGAAGAATGGAATTATTTGGTTGAAGCAACAGGTGTTGGTTTAAAATACTATGACGACACAGAATTATTTGAAATAAATTCAAAAACTGGCATAATAAAGTTTTTTCCCTCATCAGATGAAGTAGGAGAGTTTGTTATAACTTTAACTGTTGAAGATAGTTTAGGGGATTCAAAAGAAGAGATATTTACATTAATTGTTAAAAGTGAAACAGAGCATTATATTCAACCAATAGGATACATTAATGCGAAAGTAGGGCAACTTTTAACTTATCAAGTTGTAGTTGAAGGAGATAAAAACAGAAGTTATTCTTTTTATGACAATTCTGGTCTTTTTGACATCAACATTTCAACAGGCATAATTAATTTTGTTCCTGAAGAAAGTCATCTTGGCGAACATTTGATAAATATTACTGTTGTTGGAGAAAATGATAAAACTGTAACAGATTTTGGTTATTTGATTATAGATAAATAAAATGATAAAGAAAGCAATTTTAGTAATGATAACAATTTTCTTAGTTATACCTCAAATACTAGCTGCTTGTCCAGAAATT
>CAYOKY010000200.1:0-1652 GCA_964404695.1 Microcaldota archaeon
AATGACAACCGAAATTGAAGGGTTGCAAAACAAGGTGGAAGAAAATGAAAAAGAAAATGAAAAAGATGAATTCGATGAAGACAAAGAAAAACGAATTGAACACGACAAACGTAAACGGGCAGCAAAAAGAAAAGAAGAACTTGAAGCCGGAAACGCAGCCATGTATGTCGGGGCCGAATGATATGAAAGATAACATCAATGCAATAATTGATTGGAATAAAATCAGTACGGAGGCAGCACGTTTAGTAGCACTTGATACCGATCATGGAATGAAGGGGAAGGATTCGATTGTATCTAATATTCAAAAGATTGGATGTACTGAAGTAATTAGTGAATTCATTAAAGGGGACATCACCGGGGATCAACTCATTGCAATATCTAATGGTGTATCACGGGACTCCCAAGAATATCGTGACATCATTGTTCCCGAACCATTACGGTATGATAAACAAGCGGAACAAACAAAAAGGGTTTTAACTTCTAATCGGAATGATCCGTGGTATGACAAGCCGGATGGTCAAAGGGTGCGGGTTAGTGAAATCTTAAAGGATTGGCCTTATCAATCTTCCGATGTTAAAGAAGACCATATGAAATTAGCACTATCAATAGTAGGTGAATGTTTTGGTGGAAGTTTAGAAGCATATATGGAACTTGCAAGAAATGCATTTGAAGCATTAATGATTCCGGGTGAAGAAAATGAAGATCAACAGAGTGGATTGCATCCCGTGCTATTCAACGGGGAAAACACAAAGCTTCAAAGAAAACTTTACCCGGATTTTTATTATGACGATGGAATATTGAGCCTTGCCGGTAAACGTGCATTGAAAATTCAAGAAGAAGCATTTGCGGGAAAAGTTAATCCTAATGTATCTAAGTTAAAAATAACAAATACAACGTACACGTGTTTGGTTGAATTGAATCAACCATGCCGGGATAATCCTGATAGAAAAATGGAAGATGTTCCTACATGTAAATATGTTTCCGGTGAAATCAATTTAGAAGGATGTCACGGATGTTATATGAATGTGGATGAAGAACTTTCTATTAATGAAAAAAGAAAGTTACTTAAGTTTCCTCCAACTGGAGTTGAAACAATACGGACAAATGAAATGAAGAAGTTTAAAGAATTGTCTAAACACATTGCGGTTGTGTATTCATCCACGGAATTGATTGGTTTGATATTCACACATCAAGCAAAGGCAATTCGTATGCAAGGACTTCCCGATGATGCCGTACTTCATTCATTAGCATGGGATGTTGCACGTAATGCATTCGCAATATTCTTTATATCCCGCGAATTCCCGATCACACCCACCGGGGAAATGCTTCCAATCCTTGAAATTGAATATCAATCGTTGCCCGTATCGGAATACATGTGGAATATGTTAAAGAATAATGATGTTATTGAAGAAGCAAAAGATTTAGCAAATGATATGGTTGCTGATGCTAAAACTCGGATGGAGGAAGATTAAATGAAATCCAATGGATGTGTTTTGTGCAAACAATGTGAATGGTGGCACCACACCCCGTACGCATATGCTACCAAGAAAGCAACGGGCAAAGTGGTGAACGGTGCCAACAAGGGGGATCACAGCGTTACATGGCATTCTATAGAAGGTGGTATATGTCAAAACTCCGGGAACAACAAAAAG
>CAYOKY010000201.1:0-1629 GCA_964404695.1 Microcaldota archaeon
AAAGTTTAAGCAGATAAAACAAATGGTTTGCAATGAGATTGTTGAACAGTTAACTAAAAATCAAAAGTTTGATTATAATATTTATAACTTTTCCGAGAAGGTTTAGTATTGTGTTTGTGTTTTGTTTTTTGGCTCGTTCTCTTTCATTTTTTCTTTCATCTTCTCATATCGTTTTTCACTCTCCATAATGGGAGAGGACTTGTTTAAATACTTCTCTTGTATAGATATATTAGGTGTTTATGTTGAATGATGAATTGTATGGGAAGCTTGATACTGGTTGGCGCACCACTTGTAAAATAGTTCTGGGCCAGGACATTGGTGAGCTTAAAGATTATGAGGAATGGTTATTGAAAAATGTTCCACGCCCAACAATTAAAAACTCAATAATCTCTGGCAAGAACGTTTTATGTTACAATAAATATCCTCAGGTAATTGATGAAAATGAAGTTGAACAGTTGAAAAATAAGATTGCTGACAACGTTGAAGACGCGACATCAGTTGAAGACCTTATAACTAAAGTAAAACCGTTGGCCGTATATGTTGGCAATAGATCATCAGGAAGTATCCTTAATGCTGAGCTGTGTGATTATTATTGGGACTCGCGTCATATTTATTATTCAACTTATATAAGGGATGCAAAATATGTTGCATATTCCTATGACAGTAGGAATTGCGAGAACGTTTATGGAGTTTCAGAATTTTCATCTGGGTCATTTAACATTTCAACGTATGCATGTTACGTAACTCCCGTATGTTTTGAGTCGTTGTACGCAATTGAAAGTTCAAACGTTATGTTTAGCCAGAACTGTGAAAACCTTAACCATGCCTTGTTTTGTTTCAATGTACAAAGTTTAAGTTACGCAGTCGGCAACGTTGAAGTTGGAAAGAAAAGGTATGAACAAGTTAGAAAAATGCTTTTGGAACACGTTGTAAATGAATTGGTTGAAACCAAAAACCTAAGAATGTCAATTTTAGATCCAGTGAGTTTAAGCCCGTCTGGCTTTAAGTTGCCTGGTCAATCCGGTTTGTCAAAGGGGGTGGTCTAAATGGATATTGAAGAATCATGGAAAACCACGTGCCGTTTAGTGTTAGGCAAAGAATTGAAAGGTTCGGTTAACGATTATGGTGATTGGTTAAGCAAAGGACTGCGCATACCAGGTATGCAAAAGTCAATCATTTCCGGGAAACCTACCCGAGTTTACGTTGAAGAATTGCAGGTTATTGACAACAGTGAACTTGAGTTTCAGAAATCAGCTGAAGTTACTGAACTTAACGAAATTAAAGATGTTCAGTCCCTTTTGAATGCAGTTTCGCCTGTTTTAATGTATACTGGAAATATTATGCGGGGCAATTGCATGAACGTTCAAAACAATTTAATCTGCAATACTATTAATACTGTTGAAAATTCATACACTGTGTATCAATGCAAGTATGTTGCATATTGCAGTACGGTTCGGTTTAGCGAGCACATGTTTGGATCAGGTTTATGTGAACCTCACTGTAAAATGTGTATTCGTGCCCACAACTCAATAAAAGTTTCAAATGTATTTGAAGTTGACTGGTGCCAAAATAGTCATGATCTTATGTTTTGTCACAATTGCAGGAATGTTAGCCATGGCCTGTTTTGTT
>CAYOKY010000202.1:0-1598 GCA_964404695.1 Microcaldota archaeon
AATTGATGTTTCTTTTGGATCATTTAAATTTTTTAAACCAGGAACATATTTCAACAATTCAGAATTTGTTTTTCTACTACACAAACTAACATGCGTCAAATCACAATAAGCTCGATCATAACTACCTGTTTCATTCTTCATTAATTCTATTCCAGTTCGCAACTCAGAAATATCTTTGATTCTTTTTAAATCTCGTGTCTCTATTCTTTTTGAATTTATTGATACACCCCAAAGAGACAATAAAACACCAATAATTGTAATAATTACTAAAATCTCAATCAATGTAAATGCTTTTTGTTTTTTCATAATTATTCGACTTTACTAATACCTTTTTCTGTTATTTCATGGCAACCATCGCTCAAATTACCAGACCCATTCTCCAAAAAGAAATATATACTAAAATTATCATCAGTTATACTTTTGAAATTATACATACACCCCTTTTGACAAGTTGCTGTACAAAATGGAGAACTTGATGTTGATAATGGGTCATTAATTTGATTAATCCCTGGCAAATAATCAATTATATCACCAGCACATTTATATACTAGCTTGTTTACTTCACAACCAGAATCTAAATATGAATCAGTTTCTGTTTTTATAATTGATAATACTTTTGAAACAGAATCCAAATCGCTCATCCTCTTTGTATCTCTTGCTTTCTCACGAATACTACCCAAAGAAACAACAGCCAAAGTTGATAATAAACCAATAATAGCAATTACAACTAATAGTTCTACCAAAGTAAAACCTTTTTGTTTTGGATTCAAATTCATAAAAATTATTGAACTTTACTAATTCCTTGTTTTGTTAATTGATACACACCACTTTCATCAAAAGTGCCTGAACCTTTTTCTAAAAAGAAATATACTGTATAATCTGTTGCTGTTGGAGCTGCTAAAAAAGCATAATTACAAGTAGCTGTTGAAGTTGCTGTACAAGCAGTATCATCAGTGCTTGGATCAGTTAAATTTACTAAACTTGGTAAATATTCTTCCAATGTTGAACCAACACATTTATTAACTAAACCAGCAGAACAACCAGCATCATCATAACCACCTTCTTCTGTGTTAATTAATTCCATAGCTGTCTTCAATGTATCGATATCACTCAATCTCTTTGTATCTCTAGCCTTATCTCTAATACCTCCCAAAGAAACTACAGCTAAGGTTGATAATAAGCCAATAATAGCTATTACAACCAATAGTTCTACTAATGTGAAACCTTGTTTGTTTTTCATAATTTTTTGATTAATTATTTTTTATATTTATAAATTTGTTGAAACTTGATACATTGGCAAAATAATTGCTGCTACCATAATTGCAACCGCTACGCCTAAAACAATCATTACAAAAGGTTCCAGAAGAGACATTAAATTTTTTAACAAATTATCAATTTCTCTACTATAAAACTTTGCTATTTTGTCCAAAACATCATCCAATCTACCCGATTGTTCACCAGTATCTAGCATTTGACTTACCATTTTTGGAACATATTTACTTTTTTCAAAACTGTCAGAAAACTCCCCACCTTCTTGAACAATCTGACTTGCTTCTATTATAACATTTTTATAAACAACATTATCCATCATAGAAGCA
>CAYOKY010000203.1:0-1591 GCA_964404695.1 Microcaldota archaeon
ACACCGTAAGTTCTTACGAATGGTGTAAATGGTTGTCGCTTAGCTTTTGTTAAATCTTTGTAAGTCGGATTTTTCTTGTAACTTGAACTTTTTTTACTTCTACCCTTACCAACATATTTACCTTTACCAACATAAACTCGTTCCCAACCAATCATTGGTTTTGTCCAAGGATATTGACTAGATGGATTCTTGTTTTGTGAAGGGTGACTAACTTTATTAATTTTTAGTTCTTCATCTTTATTAACCCTATCAGTTTTTCTTGTAAATCCACCTTCCTTTCTCCTGTAAATAAATCTTGGTGCTTGGGGATCAAATCGTTTTGAACCAGAAGGTTTAGGAATGCTTGGTTCATTTTTTTTTCTTTCACTCATGTTAATAAAATCTGACATAGGGTTCCTTACAGCATTTAATTTTTGATTTTGAAATGCATTAAATACTCCTTGTTTTGTATTTTGAGCTTTCTCTTGATTAATGGATGGTTTTCTCATCTGGTCACGTAATGAACCTTCAACATCACCATTTAATCTATTGTGAGGAAGTATTCTTTCATCATAACTCCTTACACCATCAGAACCAACCCAATCATTATTATATTTTTGTTGACGATAGGGTTGGGCAGTAGGGAACTTTGATTGAAAGGGTGAATAAGGTGAAATGTAATTCTGTTGTTCACTAAAGTTAGGCTCGGAATAGGAAACAGGGTAATTAAATTTTTGTTCATAAGATGAAGGTGATTGAGCCATATTGATTGGAGCATTTTCACCACGTGGAGACATCAAATAATTTGATTGACCGAATTGTTGAACATTGGAATGAGGGACCATATAATTAAATGGACTATTTGTTTTAACAGGTGTTCCATTAAACATTTCATTCATTCCCATCCTTTGATTTGCCTTATTTTTACTTTCAAGCTGTTTTATATTTTCTTTAGATAGTTTTTGTTGATATTTGGCATAAAGAAGCCTCATCTTTTCTTGTTCTTTTATAATTGGTTCTTCCCTCTTTTCTAATGCACGTCTTTTATTTGTAACCCTAATCGCTTCCTCACCTGCTTTAATAATATATCTCTTTTTTTGTTCAGTAGATAACTCTTGGTTATTCATGATTGAACG
Organism: Microcaldota archaeon; assembly: GCA_964404695.1. GTDB lineage: Archaea > Micrarchaeota > Micrarchaeia > Anstonellales > JAGGVH01 > JAGGVH01. The sequence goes on from CAYOKY010000203.1 coordinate 1,116, forward strand.
GTATTTATCAGGAGTTAATCCGGATTGAGCTTTTTGTAATCTTTGTTTGAAATCATCTTTATTTAAAATTGCTCTTTCGTCTTTACTTTCAAATGCATAACCAAAACCCTTGCTAAATAATCTGCCAATATTAGCTTCTTTAGTATCAATAGTTTCACCAGTAGGAACATCAACAGACCTTTCACTTAACTTTTCGAATTTTTTAGGGAGTTTATCTCCTACTTTTATTTCTACATCCTTATATTTGATATTACCATCTTTATCTTTACCACCAGTGGGGACTCTACCTACTTCATACTTTTCAGTTTTCATTTCAGGGGTAGAACCAGTGATCCTATATGCACCAGAGTCAATTAACTTCTCTTTTACAAATCCACCTAATTGATGTGCACCTGCAGTAAATGGTTTTTGCTCTTGTTTTTCTTTTTTTAATTGATCTTTTTGCTCTTGTTTTTCTTTTTTTAATTGTTCTTGTT
>CAYOKY010000204.1:0-1585 GCA_964404695.1 Microcaldota archaeon
AGTACCCGTACAGATAATACTCACTCGCATATCAAGCCTCTAGTATGTTTTTATATCAGTTTGTTTTCTATTTCTCCAGCTTTAGTTAAAGCAATTTTTGTGCAAATTGGTCCAATAATTTCAAAGAAAATACAGGTTGCCGTGATAGTTGTAATTCCTCTCATGCCAATAATATCTCCAGTATGGACAGCAACTCCATTCACAACCTCAACAACTTTTCCCAAGCCGGCAAACTCCTGTTTTACAATTAAAGCTAAACCAATTGCAACACCCGCTTGTGATAAAATCCCCAAACCAACATATTTTTTTATCTTTTCCTCAACATTTCCAAATTGTGCCCCAATTCGCGCACCGCCAATAAGTCCCAGCGAACGACATAGAACATATACAAGTCCCAAGCTTCCTAGTTGAGGCAATGCGGAAATATGCAAATTTGCCCCAGCCAAAGCAAAAAATAGAACAAAAAATAGAGGCATAACATCACTTAATACTTCTCCCATTCTATGTACTAGTTCATGTCGTTGAACATTTACAATAATAATACCAATTATCATATTTGTTAAAATCAATGATAAATGAAGTAAGGAACATAAGCCATTTGATAATAAAACAAAGCCAGCGACCAAAATAAGAAGTTCTGACTTGCTTTTTATTTTTCTGAGTAACAAACTTATAATTATCGCGGTTATCGCACCAATGATTACGCTAAATATTATTTCCTTGAATGGAGCAATCATAGATGCCATCACAGTTATATCCACACTGCCAGTTTCCTTCATCAATAGCATTCGGACAATGGCAAGAGTGAAACCAAAAATAATAATTGCTAAGCCATCATCAAATCCAACGACCGCATAAAGGGCTTTTGTCAAACTCCCTTTTGCTTTGTATTCTTTAATAATAGCAACTGTGCCCGCAGGTGCACTGGCAGGAGCGAAAGATGCAAAAATTAATGATAATGCCAAATCCCGCGTTAACATATACAAACCAATCGCGGTAAGCCCTAACGCAATAAAGGACTCAGCAAAAATTATTGATATAATCCCCTTTCCCTGTTTCTTTAAGGACGCAAAATTTAGTTCCAGCCCTATTGATAAAGCAACAAATCCTAAGGCGATTTCTGTGATAAAAGATAATTTTCCCTGTATTTCATGATCTATAATATTCAAAAACGAAGGACCTAATATTAGACCAAGTATCATATAACCGATAATTGACGGGAGTTTTATTAGTTTGCTTGATTTGCCGAAATAAAAACCAGAGAGAATAATTCCTCCGACAATAATAAGTATTGGCAGTGTATGTTCAGGCATAGTATTCTCTTTTTAAGCTTTTAGTGAACCAATAGAAACAAAAACTTCCTGAATGGTAACCATCGTTTCTGAACTTTCTTCCAACCCACCCGTAATACCATCAACACTACGAATTAATTCATTAACTAATTTTTTGTTAATTATCCCCGTTGCAAGCCGATGAAAACCTTTACCTTCCGTATTCCAAAAAGATGCGAACAGCGGAGTTTTATCGAGATATGTATTAATGTCTGCTCCCTCAACTATCGATACTGAAGCAGATAAAGAAGATA
>CAYOKY010000205.1:0-1581 GCA_964404695.1 Microcaldota archaeon
CTTACAATTTTACTATATCCATAACTACCTTTTTTAAAAAATGGACTTTTTTCTCCAGTCAGTTGTGAACGTCCACCCTTATTATGTGGTGTTATGAAACCTTTTTTTATATTTGTTATTATCGTTTCTCTTATTTTGTTTTTTGTTAATAATGTTTGTTTTCTACTATGCACACAAAAAGATGAACAAAATTTTTTATATGCTTTTGTTTTATTTTTAAAATTATTTCTAGTTAGTAATTGATCAAATATTTTATTACATTTTTCACACGTTGATTTATGAATATATTTTTTATGCATCAAGGTTTTTAACATTTTTTTATGTTGATTATGTGTATGGACCATGTGGGACTTGAACCCACCGCTTCCTCTTTTCTTGATTTAAATTTGCAAGAGAGGATTTCTACCCCATGAATTAACGGCCCATATTTTATATAACGCTAATACTCGGAATCGAACCGAGACAACCCGAAGGTCCTTGCTTAGCAGACAAGTTAAATACCATTCTCAAACCATATTAGCAAGCGCCAGTAGCCTGATTTGAACAGACACGACATTACATCACAGGGTTCAAACCTGTTGGGATACCTGGTTCCCCATCCATACTGGCAAACGGGCAAGACCAGACTCGAACTGGCATCCTTGTGATTAACAATCACGCGCTCCACCTATTAAGCTACTCACCCAAAAATTGCGACGACCAGATTTGAACTGGCGGTCTTCAGGTTATGAGCCTGACGAGTTAGACCAAACTACCCCACGTCGCATAATATTTATTTTTACCACCTCGTTCTTAAGGTGTTGTAAGAAGTCTTGGGTGGTATGTTATCAACAGAGATTTAACAATAGTAAACTGCTATTCGCTGTTCCCATGGTTGAATTGTTGATTTGCATTATTAACCTAAATTAAAAAATTACATCTGCAATCTTAAAAAAGACTACAGGGATCATTTTAAAAACGTGTGGGCCTTTCAACCCACTTGATAAGAGTCATTTGCGTACTGCTTGATTTTGCTTATTCATTACCACTCGTAACGTGTACACTTGTTCCCTGCCTATATAACCGTTTATCAGGAACGACAAAACTCCCGAAGAAGTTGGTTAATGTCGTCGTTTTCATATAAAAGGGTGGGAAGCGTGACAACCACGCCCCCTAAACATATTATAGTAACACTTTATTATTTATAATAAAATATACCAAGTATTTAAATGTTGTGATGTTTTTATTCTTTTTTAATATATCCACAATTACTACAAAACTTTCCATCATAGTTTGAACTTCCACATTTTGGACACATTTATATCACTTAACCAAATTTCCCATATTTGGTCCTTTCAACCATATCTGTTTTCCATCAGCCATTGTACCAATAGATTTCCCTGATGATTTAACAACAGAATGTGTACCTGGACCACCCATTGATTTTCCTAAATTACCCATTGGATTTAGTCCACCCATAAAGCCACCCATAACAGATTTCCCAGATAAAATATTTCCTAAAGGTATTGCATTTCTTGCTGCTTTAGCATATCCTTTCGGTTTTTTCACTTTGGATTTTTTGTATTTTCTATTCCACAAATT
>CAYOKY010000206.1:0-1559 GCA_964404695.1 Microcaldota archaeon
TCATATTTTCCTTGATTTTATCCCTGTTAACAGTTTCATCATGTTGAGTACTTACCACTATTGTATGAGCTCTTACGGGTTTACCGTTTTCATATTCAATTGTAACCTGTGTCTTGCCATCAGGCCTCAGGTAATTTAATGTTTGTTCCTTTCTTATTTTTGCCAATTGCCTGGCTAAATTGTGTGCCATTTGAATCGGTAAAGGCATAAATTCAGGGGTTTCATTTGTTGCATAACCAAACATTATACCCTGGTCACCTGCACCCTGGTCTTCCTTTTCAACACCTTGTGCGATGTCCGGAGACTGTTCATGAATGCTTACGATAACACCACATGATTGGTAATCAAACAAATATTCTGGCTTTGTGTATCCAATATCCTTGATTACTTCGCGCACTATTTTTTGAATATCAACGTAACCTTTTGTGGATATTTCTCCCATTACAACTGTCAACCCTGTGGTTACTGCAGTTTCAATTGCAACTTTGGAATGTTTATCCTGCTTTAAAAGTTCATCCAATATCGCGTCAGATATTTGATCGCACATTTTATCAGGGTGTCCTTCAGTAACGGATTCAGATGTAAAATAATATTTCATATAATCACCATGTTTTTTCATCTTCATTTATACTTTTTGTATATGGTTGGATTTTTAAATGTTTAATATGATTAATTTGATTGATGGATCAGGATTGTGACAATAATAAAAAAGAAGATAATTCTAATATTAAATTATTAAATAAAATTGGTATTGGTACTGTTGCAAATTTTTTGTCTGTTGGATTTAATAAATTTTCTAGTTTGGTGTTTTATTTCTTATTATTTTGGATTTTGCCTGTGGATAAGGCGGGTTTAGTTTTTATTGCATTAGGATTTATTTCTATTATAACTACTTTTTTATCTTTTGGGATTCACATTTCAATTCAGCGTTTTACTGCTTATTATCAAGGTAGAAAAGAATATGGGAAGATTAAGGATTTGTTTGTGAAATTGTTTTTAATCATGTTGATATTATCTATATCTGTTTCCTTCATTCTATTCTTTTTTCAAGAAACTATAGTCTATTGGTATAATCAATCTATTAACTTATTGTCCTTAATGCCTTTGATTATTTTATCTTCTTTATTTACTATTATTTGTAAATTTTTACTTTCATATATTCATGGAAGACAAAAGTTTATTAATTATTCTATTTTAAACACGTTGCCATTTTTAATTAAAATTATATTTCTCATAGTTTTTATTTGTTTGAATATGCTTTCTGCATATTGGGTCCTAATGAGTTATTGTTTAGGTTTTTTAATCTCGGGTTTGCTTATTTTAATATATTGTGTTTATGATATATTTTTATTATATTCCTTTTCTGGTAGTTTAAAATTTAAAGATATAATGACAATTACTAAGTTTGGATTATCTATGTTTTTGACTCAAACAAGTGGTGCGTTAACATCAAATATAGATACTTTGTCCATTGGTTATTATATGGATGATACAAGTGTAGCTAGTTATAATCCCGTTATTATTTTAGCTAAAAATGTTGGGTCTTTTATATCACTAAT
>CAYOKY010000207.1:0-1543 GCA_964404695.1 Microcaldota archaeon
TATTGCTGGAAAATGGTATGAACACATTCACGGCATACGTCCAATTTTAAGATACTTTCAGAAAACAAGACTTTATAAACTTTATATTTAATCAACTTGAGAAGTTATAAAACATCTATATTATGGAAAATATTATATCAATAATACTTGGATTGTATTTGGTAATAGTGTTCTGGAGGGTACGGGAACAAAGGGCGATAAAAATAATTCTCGTACTCGGTGGTGTGTTAATTGGGGTTGGGATAGCATACGGGGCATTAAAAATCTAAAAAAGATGATACTCGTAAACAAAAAGTCCGGAGAAGAAATAAGGTCAAGCAATACGAATTACATTGCAAGAAAGGTTGGTTATTCTCGAAGGCAAGTACAAAGGTGGGCTCGTTCCATTGAAAAAAAAGAACTGTATAGTGGTTGGACTGTTTACGTTAACGAAGAACTTTATGAAAAAGGCGAGGGTTAATTTGGATTTCTCTCGCTGAATTTGGCTGATTGTAAAAGGGGTTTAACGACCCCTTTTTTTATTCCCATTAACGACATTATTTCCCAATTTGGGAATTTCTCTTTTAAATAGACTATTTTTGTTGTTTTAGGAATATTCTTTTAAATGGCAAAAAAAACAAACTCTCTTTTTAACATCGTTAAAAAAGGAACTACTCCATTTATAAATTTAATTACGCTACTTTCATCTTCAAGGGTAAAGAAGCCGTTTTCTACTGGCGTAAAGCCAAACCCAAGTATGCAGTGGAATAATGGAAAACCAAAATGGATAGCTCTAACAAAACCAGAGGATTTTGAAAACGCATCAAGATTTAATCCTGTTGTAAAATCAGCAATAAATCTTTTAGCAACATCATCAAGTAACGGCAGAAAAGTTGCTGTTGACGTTACGACTGGGGAAGAAATCCCATGGACGGACAAAAGACCTGGAATAGCACAAGCATACAAACTTCTCGTACAACGACCTAATCCTTTGCAATCAGCGAAGGAATTTTCATTTCAAGGAATGTTTTATTTAAAAGTGTTTGGAAATAGGTATGTATATGTGAATATGCCAGTAGGTTTTGACAATGAAATAGATTTGCTAAACATAAGCACCCTAATAAACCTTCCAAGTCAATTTATTGATGTAAAAGTAACTGGGAAGCTATATGAGCAAACGAAACTGTCTGGAATAGTAAGCGACTACGCACTAACAAACGAAACCCAATAAAATTATTTAACCCTAATGACATTCTGCATTTTAACGAGGTAAATATATCTTCTCAGATGCCAACCATTATGGGTATCTCAAAACTTGAGGCACTAAAATACCCTATAACAAACACACAAAAGGCATTCGAGGCTATGAATACAATACTAACCACAAGAGGTATGCAGGGGATAATCTCTCCAAAGAAAAATGATGCCATGGGAATTAATATCCCATTAAGTCTTGAAGAGAAAAAGGAGGTTGACGAGAAATTCAAAGCAGATTACGGGTTGCTAAGTGGTCAAAATCCATTCTTGTTTTCTCCTGTAAACTTGGAGTATTTCAAAACTATAA
>CAYOKY010000208.1:0-1542 GCA_964404695.1 Microcaldota archaeon
AAAAAACAGTTTTTTTAGTACCCATAAAATAACAAGTAATATTGCGCCAAGAATCAGGAATGGAATTCCAAATCCGATAATTCCACTTAGGAGAAGTATTCCCACTCCAAATGCACCAATTAGTGTATTGGTTGCTTCACTAAGAGGCAATACAATTGACTTGTCTACTATAGGTGCTTCTTCAAAAAGATTAATGTTTAATGTTGCTCTAGAGGCTTGTCTTTCAAGGAAATTTTTCCTCGAAGTAGAAGAATCGATGTTTGTTTGAATTCTATTGATTTCTGTTTCAAGTTCAACAATACTCTCAATTGTATCTGCTTTGTTATAAATCTCTAAAAGACGTTGTTTTTGTTTCTCGAGATTGCTTATTCTTGCTTCAAGATCGATGTATTCATAAGTGACGTCTTCAGAATTTGTTGACATACTTTTCATTATGCCAAGACCTTTTAGACTTGATGAAAATGAATCAAAACTTGTTGGTGGTAACCGAACTTCAATTCTATAATTTTTTCTACTCTCAGTTGAATAGTAACTAATGTTTTCAACAGTTCCATTATTTTGCGATACAATGTTCTTGAGTTCAGAAAGCTTTTGTTCCAACAGCCCTTGCATTACTTCTATTTCTGCAGACCCATTTTTGATGATCATTCTTTGACCCGCAGTAATTGAATCAGTGTAATTAGAAGATGAAGAAGCAGCTGACTTCATTATACTTGAACCAGCCATCATTGGAGTTGTTTCGCTACCATAATTATCCATTGACATGTAATAGTCATCATCAAGACTTTCCATACAACCGCTTGAAAAAATAAGTAATAAAAATAATGCAAGGCCAAAGAGCTTTTTCATGTTTAATTAGTGTTTATTCTATTATAAATAATTTTAGATTAACCTAAATCGTAAAAAAATTGGAATATTAATCCAAAAAGTAATGATCAGAAGCTCTAAGCCCATAATCTGAGTCAAGCCAAAAGGTTTAATATAAAAATAGTCATCTTATTAGTGATTAAAATGGATAATTATTCATTATGTGATACAAAAACCATTGATGCTCTTAATAAGGATTATAATCATTGGGTAGCACTCATGGTGAAAGGCACTGATTTTGAACCAATGTTAAAAAATGATTTTGTAAAACGTCTTGCAAATGATGGCAAATCTAAAGGAATTTACATTACAATAAATAAACCATTCAAGAACGTTGAACAAAGCCTTAAGAAAAGTAAAGTTCATTTGGGGAATATTTATTTTGTTGATTTGAGCAGTGGTCATTCCGATACTTCAGGAGAAGCAGAAAACGCTTCTATTATAGCTCCACCATCAAATCTAACTAAGTTAGCGATTAGTTTTGTGCAAGCTGCAAAAATGCTTCAAAAAGAAAGCTCTGATGAATCAATATTTGTTGTTGTAGATTCAATAAACACTTTTTTAGTTTACAATAAGGAACCAGTAGTAAAAAGATTTTTTCATTTCTTAGTTTCAAAAGCAAGAGAAATGGGTTTTCGGTGTTTGATGCTTTCAACTGATACTGATGAAGCAAAA
>CAYOKY010000209.1:0-1530 GCA_964404695.1 Microcaldota archaeon
ATACCTTGAATTATTTCTTGCCTCTTCCAGCAATTTAATCTTATCATCAAAATTAGTTAATTTATCAAATTGGGATTTATAACTATACAAAAATTGATCTTGAAATTTAGCTTTTTTTATGCCTTCAGAATTACCAATACATAATTTGCATATTTTACGGGCAACATCATACTTCCCTCTCTCTTCTGCTTTAACGATTATGTTACCCACGTTCTGAAAAACAATGGATTTCTGGTCATCGGTTAAATCCATTGAGAACGCTTTCTCCAATAAATCGTAAGCTTCATCATAATTAATTTTGTCAAGTGTTCCAGTAACACTTGCCTTGGCTTTATCTAATAAAGAATAATCATTATAACTAATATTACCCATTTCATCAAGTTGTCTTAAAACTTCCCCTAATTCCGTTCTTTGAGGTTTAATCCTTAAATTAAGTGAATCTTTCTGAATTTGTGGATCAATATTTTGCAGTTGTTGTTCTTTTACGTCATTGTTATATCGAGGCATAATCATTCACCTTCCTCTAAACCAATCACTCCATTTCCACCTACACGTTCTGCCTGTTTTTTACAATCTATTTTTAATTGTTCCCAAATTCTTTTATCTGCTTCTTCAACCTTTTCCTCGGATTTATGAAGTCCATCCACAACTTCGCCATAAAAATCACTGCTTTGGATAACATTCCTTTTCTCAGAATCACGCGGTAAATCACCAACAAAATTTATAATTGATTGATAAACTTCCAAGGCATCACGATACCATCTTTTATCTAAATAAGAATCTGCTTTTACCTTGGCTTTAATTAAATATCGTAAATCATAGTTTGCAACCTCAACATACTTTTTAGGATCAGAATCTGCAAAACCAGTGGTCATACGTATTTCATGCAATTCCTGCCCACTAACTTCCTTTCTAAAGGGCAATAATTGTTTTGCAAATTCGTCATACTGTTTAGGGTATTCAGATGCACAATTTTCAACTTTAATTGAATAATATTGTCTTGCACCAGGACTATAAAAATCTGGTTCAGCTTTCTGCCCGCCAAAAGCAGTAGTAGCTAAAACAATTGCTCCTGCAACAACAGCAGTGCGGAACAGATTTCTTTTAGTATGTCCTTTACCTTTTTCATCACGTTTTTCATTTTCTCCCTTTTTTAACTCTTTTTTGACCATAATAACACCCAGATATATTTGGATTAAAAGAATATATAAATCTATTTGAAAAATTGAAATTTATTACTAAAAATGTCTGAACTTGAATACGTTGCAAACATAATCCCGTTATTATTATGATGGAGATAATTATTATCAATAGTATTTCTATGTAAACCAACGAAATCAAAACCAAGACCACTATACTCAAGAAAGATTATGCCTTCATAGAAATCATAATTCCCCCGCACCAACAACACATTAACCCATCAATAGCAACGATATGTTTATATAGTTAATTAAACATATAATATAGTATGAAATTTGGTGGAAAACAAAGAAATCCGAATTTGGAGAATACAAAACTAACTAAAACTAA
>CAYOKY010000210.1:0-1516 GCA_964404695.1 Microcaldota archaeon
TCTTCCAAACTGTTTTTTAACCCAATTCAAGGGTTTCATGAACTCATATTAATGGTTTCAGCTGCTATTCACTCAGTGATTTGGTATGAATGTTAAACAAGATTTTGAAGTAAAAGGAATGCACTGCAATAGCTGTGCGAAAATAATCGAAGATCGTTTGCTGAAATTAAAAGGTATAAATGAAGCCAAAGCGAGCTTTGAAGAAGAGAAAGTAACTGTCGGTTTTAACGACAAAAAAATTGTAAAAGAAGATATAGAATCAGAATTAGCCACAATTGGGTACCTTGTAAAGGGTTCTAATTCAAGCGCTAAAAAAATGTCATTTAAAGAAGGAATAATTTATGGTTTAGTTCCACACATTGGGTGTATTGGTTTCATTATTGCCTCAGTATTAGGAGTTACTGTTGCAGTTGAGTTCTTCAAACCCCTTTTGATGTATCCTTGGTTTTTTCATATTTTAATATTGCTTTCAATTGGATTCGCAACACTATCATCTGCGTTCTATTTGAGAAAAAACAATCTCCTTTCTTGGGTTGGAGTGAAAAGAAAGAAAGTTTATCTTGCAACAATGTATGGTTCAACAGTAGGCATCAATATTGTTCTTTTCTTGTTCATTTTCCCTACCCTAGCTAACCTCGATACGGGTTCTTTTTCAACAACGGGTGCGGTTGCTTTGGATAACGGTACTCCTATAGTTGAAGGAGCTAGTGGTGTTCAGGAAGATTCTTTTTTGAGGTTGCAGGTCGATATTCCTTGTCCCGGCCATGCACCTCTTATTAGTGGAGAATTGAAAACAATTGTAGGAGTAACGGGAGTGAGATTCGAGTTTCCGAATTACTTTGATGTAGCCTATAATGCAGAAGCATCAAAAGAACAAATTCTTGCTTTAGAAGTTTTCGAAACTTACTCTGCAACATTGATTTCGGAATCCGCACAAGTGAATAATGTTGCTGAACTCTCTGAACTCAATGAAGTAAAACCAGTAATAAAAAAAGAATCAAATCAAACCACGTCAACTTGCGCTGCGTCAAGCAGCGCGCCTAAGGGCGCAAGTTGTGGTTGTAGTGGGTGAATACAGGTGATTACAATTAAATTTAGTAGTTTTTTTTGGAGGTATTAAAAATGGAAAGTGAAATGAAAGATAATATTTTGATGGTTCTTGTAGGAGCTTTAGCAGTGATGTCTGTGATAGGCACTGTTTCGGTTTTTGCTATGAATCAACAAGTAGAAATATTAAATAGTAATTTTTTTTAATTTCCTCGTCAATTAGTTTAGAATAATCCTTTTTCTTTTTGTTTATACTTCTCCGGCAGTGCCAATCCAAGCGCCTCAAATGCCAGAGGAGTCAGCATCCTGCCCCTTGGAGTTCGGGCAAGCAGTCCAATTTGAAGTAGATAAGGTTCATAAACATCTTCAATAGTGCCAATATCCTCACTGATTGAAGCTGACAAAGTCTCAATTCCAACTGGTCCGCCGTTATGTTTTTTGCCGATAGTCAACAGGAAATGTCGGTCTG